>JAAUOQ010000527.1 GCA_012034795.1 Leptolyngbyaceae cyanobacterium CRU_2_3 | reverse complement strand
GTCCGCGTAGCGGATGGAAACCCAGGATTTTGAAAGGATTATTTGGAGCTTTGCGATCTACTGATGAAATTAGGTAGAACCTAATAAAACCACTAGATTCTCTAGATTCTATTCTGACGCTAAAACAACATTTTGACTGCGATTCCAAGGCGCTTTGCGGCGTTTTTGGGCAGTGCAATACCCACATTAGTATGAAAGTCTTCCTGAACTTTATGGGTCAAGCTCCGAGAAACTTGCCGAACAATTTGGTTGAGTAAGCGATCGCCCGTGGTTTGAATTAATGGTTGGGGTAGAGCATGAATGAAACGAGGGAACTGAATCCTCACTTGTAGATCCAGATCCCACTCCACTCGTGTCATTTGGGTAGGCACCTGTCCTGATACGAAGTCTGCCGGATCAGGCAAAGCCGATACAAGCTGCAAAGCAGCCTGAAAATCAACTTCATACCCTGGCGCTTGGTAATCTGGAATGGTGATCGTTTGAATCCGATAAACTCCCTGATCTTGAGGCAGCAAATCTAAACCAATTTTGGGTTCTACCTCATAGCCAAAGGAACCAAACTTGCCAATGGTCAGAGCATAACCGTTCTCGGCGATCGCATCGGCTTTCATGGGATGAGCACAGCGAGGAAACCAATCTCGGTGAGCGTCTAAATACTGAGCGACAGTTGCAGGATCTGCATACATTTCCATGTAGCTTGCAAAAGATCCATGAAAGCAAAACGTTTCGTTGCTTTCTGCATCTTCTGGGGTCAGAGAACACCCGTCGATTTGATCTGAAGTAGCACCCAGAACAATTCTATTAGCCGTTTCACTGGAGCAGTATTCCGCTGAGTTTGCCTGCATAAAGCACTTTCCTACAATTATTGCAATTGTTGCAATCGGGTTGAGATCTGACTCAAAGTCCTAGCTGGGAGATCTAAACAGGTTGGCAAGCACTACAAGTTGAGTAATCGCCAAAGCCTGAAGCAGAAAAAGATGCTGCCGTTTTCTTCTCAAAAACAGGACGACAAGACAGACTGCAACTTAACAATCTGTTACTGAACTCAAGACCCAGTCTAACAGTCAACTTGGGTAAAGGTCATGGTTCTAAATTTCTTACCCAGTTTGCTTCTAACTTGTTTAGCTTATCCCTGTCATGTTTTTTCTAGCCACGATCGATCTACGGAGAGACGCAGAGATATTCTCAGGTATGAGAGGATAAAGACGCTGTAATCACGGAGAATTAGTGCACAGGATGAGAACCGATGCAAATGCGGAAATGACTTAGACAGGTGAATTGACAGCTTTAAACAGCTACAGTCACAAATCTTATAATTCCGGATTTCCAGACAGGAAATTTTTGAGTTGATTAATTTTGAGTTTATTTAGGATGTCTTTAGCATTGTCTTACCCCATCAATATCTGGTTCAATTCTCTAGTCCTCTAGCTTACCCAAGCTTTATTTATTTTTGTGGAGTATGCAAGATATGAAGGCATTTGTTGCTGGAGCCTCCGGACAAACCGGACGACGCATTGTTCAAGAATTAGTTCGACGCCAGATCCCTGTACGAGCGATGGTCAGAGATATGGAAAAAGCTCGCCAAATTTTGCCCGCCAGCGTAGAGCTAGTGGTTGGTGATGTGCTCAAGCCTGCCAGCTTAAAAGATGCAATTAGCGACTGCACCGTTGTGATATCTGCGACTGGTGCTGCTCCAGCTTTGATCCTACAGGGCCCTACAAAGTCGATTTTGAGGGAAACTGCAATCTAGTCAAAGCATCGCAGGCAAAAGGGATTCAGCACTTTATCATGGTTTCATCTCTGTGCGTATCCAAGCTCTTCCATCCACTCAATCTGTTTTGGTTGATTCTGGTCTGGAAAAAGCAGGCAGAAGAGTATCTCCAACGCAGTGGTTTACCTTACACGATTGTCCGTCCGGGAGGATTAAAGAACGAAGACAATACCGATGCGATCGTCATATCGGGGGCAGATACGTTATTTGAAGGCAGCCTTCCCCGCACCAAAGTTGCAGAGGTTTGTGTCGAAGCGCTTTTCCAGCCTGAAGCCCGCAACAAAATTGTTGAGATTGTGGCAAAGCCCGATGCCCAATTCCATCCCCTGGATGCCTTATTTGCCAAAGTAGCCGCACAAGCCAGGTAGCGACTTTTTTAAAGATCTGTTGTTGAGAACAGGTCTAGAACATCACCCCCTGCCGCCTCGTGAATTGCTCAGAACTAGGCCGAAATCGGACAGATGGATTAGATTGGAGTTTAGCTACAGCCATCTGAAATTTTCGCTGGATTGAGCAAGCTGTGTCTTCTGAAAGCAACAATTCATCAACCGCAGTCAACCCATCGTCCAGTGATACATCCAGTCCCTGGTGGTCGCTGATCTGCGGCTTAGCGCTTCTAGTTATGGTCTTTCAACTCAAGGGACTGCATGGGTTTGGGCGATCGCTGTTTGACCCAGAGTGGGAACAGACGCCTGCCCCACTAGTGATGTCAGGAGGCGATCCTTATCTGAGAGCACTGATGCGGACGATTTCTGCCAGTGAGTCCAATAGCTCACGCCCTTATTCAATTCTTTACGGGGGTAGACATATCCAGGATCTCAGCCAGCATCCCGATATTTGTGTGACGATTGTTTCAGGACCCAACGCTGGGGACTGTACCACGGCTGCAGGGCGATATCAGATGCTAACCACAACCTGGATGAGCAAGTCGGAGGAGTACCATCCTCAAGAAGACTCACTACTATTTTGGAGCACCTATAGCTTTGAGCCAGAATTTCAGGACGAAGTTGTGTATCGCTGGCTCAGTGACCGCAACGCTTGGGGCACAGACTTATCTCAACTTCTGCGAGAAGGTAGAGTCCGTGAGGTGTTGCGCTTGCTCTCACCAACCTGGACAAGCCTCGGCTATGGCATTGAAGACAACGATATGACCAGTTCCCTGCCCTACATTTACGACGAAGTGCTGCAAGAAGAGCTTCAAAGACAGGGATAAACCTAAAGCTTTACTCAGAACCCCGCTGATCCAGGTTTTTTCTGGCTTTTTCAGCACGGACTGCCGCTTCTGCCAT
>JAAUOQ010000526.1 GCA_012034795.1 Leptolyngbyaceae cyanobacterium CRU_2_3 | reverse complement strand
GGTAGGTTGTCACAATCCGCCGCACCCTGGTGCGGCCGAAGGGGTCAAACTCCAGCGCGTTGAGCGCCCGGCGGAACAGGATAGCGCCGCGATCGTAGTCAATCTCGTAGTCCGTCGTGCGATACATCGGCTTCCGCTCAATCACGGTGCCGGGGCGGTTCAGCTCTTCGGTTTCCAGGAAGACATTTTCGCTGCCTGCAATCACCAGGCGGCGCGACAGGTAGTAGTAACCGCTGGTGCCGTTGGGAACCACCGTATCGCGTTGGAAGCCACTGACGTTGTTGGCATAGGCAGCGGTGATTTGCAGGTCGCCCAGGTTGTAGTTGCCGCTAAAGCCGTGGAGCGATCGGCTGATGCTGCTATACAGCTGCGATGAGGTGGCAAACTCGTCGGTGCGGTAGTCGCCCCACAGGGCGTAGTTGGTGCCGATGGTGCCGGGGGGGCGGATTGTTCCAGCTTGAAGTAAATGCTATCGGTGGAGGGCGTTAAAACTTCGGTTTTGGAGCTGTCGCCGTAAACGGGATAATTCTGTTCGCAGAATTGGGTGTCGCGGAAAAGGCGGGTGGTGCGATCGCAGTTTTTGGGAATGCTGGACGGCGATGCTTGCTATGAGGTAGAACTCGCCACCGACACAGTTCCACCCGATGGCATGGATCTAGTTGGATTGCGAGAACTGCATGGTGTTCTAGAGGATGATCTATTTGCTTTGGGTGCTAGGGCAGTGCAGATCAAAGAATGGGATCGGACGCATCAGTATTGTGGTCATTGCGCTACAGTCACGGTGCAAATGCCTAACGAACGGGCGAAACGTTGCCCCAAGTGTAGTTTAGTTAGCTATCCGCGCCTCTCCCCTGCCATTATTGTGCTAGTTTCACGCGATGACGAAGTGCTGCTTGCCCGTGCTCCTCGGTTTCCGACGACGATGTATAGCGTTTTAGCAGGATTTGTGGAACCCGGCGAATCGCTAGAAGAAACGGTGATCCGGGAAGTCCGCGAAGAGGTTGGGGTGGAAGTGAAAGATATTCGCTACTTTGGGTCGCAGCCTTGGCCTTTCCCTAATTCGCTCATGATTGGCTTTACTGCAACCTATGCAGGCGGCGAAATTGTGCCCGAACCTAACGAAATTGTTGAGGCTGCTTGGTTCCATAAACATAACTTGCCGCAGGTTCCATCTAAACTGAGTATTGCGCGTCAATTAATTGATTGGTTTGCAGAAAGCGATTAATTACATCTTTCTAGGGAGCATACAAGTTTCTATTTTCTAGCCACCGGTTTCTAACGGGACACAAGACTCTGACAGACCTAGATTCAGTCGTGAGAGGAGGGGTATGATAGCGTTGCGGAACAGGTATTTCCTGAGAACAGATATGGGCAAATTCTATGACTCTCAAGGCAGTTCTATTTGATTTCAATGGAGTGATTATTAATGATGAGCCGCTACATCAAAAGCTGATTGAACAAATTTTACTGGAAGAAAATCTTCGACCGCGGGTAGGCGAGTTTCGACAACTTTGTTTAGGGCGGAGCGATCGCGTCTGCATTAGAGATTTACTGGCTGCCCGCGGCCGAGTGGTAACTGAGGAATACATTACCAATTTGGTTGTTCGCAAGTCTCAAGCCTATCAACAGCAGTTGTCCGAAATTGAAAAATTGCCGACATATCCAGGACTGGCTGATCTCATTTTCCAAATTCGCTCGGCTCAATTACCGATGGCGATCGTCAGTGGAGCAGTTGGGGCTGAAATTGAGCTAGTTTTAGCCCGCGTTGAGCTTGCTCCCTATTTTTCGGTGATTGTAGCAGGTGATGATATCCTAACCAGCAAACCAGATCCCATGGGCTATCTTCTGGCTGTAGACCGCCTCAACCAGAAGTTTCCTGACCTGAATCTACGGCCGCAGGAGTGTTTGGCGATCGAGGATACGCCTGCTGGTATTCAGTCCGCCCAACGTGCTGGAATGCAGGTTGTGGGTGTTGCTAATAGCTATCCTTATCACATGATGCACCGCCAGTCGAATTGGGCTGTAGATTATTTGTCAGAACTAGAATTTGATCGGGTTCGAGAAGTGTACGCTCAGAGAGTAGCTGCGTAGGGTTGGATGGAACTGTATAGAACCATAAGGGCAAACTCAGCCTCTCGTTTGTGCTAGGTTTCTCTTGCCCTGCTAAAATCAACCTATTACAGGTACGGGGAGTTAGCGAAGTTGGTATCGCGCTGCGATCGCACCGCAGAGGTCAGGAGTTCGAATCTCCTACTCTCCATTTCATTTTCATTGAGATCATTATACGTATCACACTTTTAGAGAAGCCGTTGCTGACAGGCAGTGTTCACCATTTAGAACGCGGTGAACCGAACCACGATCGCCCGATGATTCAAGCATTGGCATCAATTGTGGCAGAGTTAAGATAGCTATCAAGCCCTCCTTGCTCAAACTCTTTTCCACAACTTGCATGGCTCAGTCAAGAAATTCAGGAGTTCGCAAGACGCTGATATACTTCCTCGTTTTCTTGCTCTGATTCCAAATAGGTTTGCCAGACGCGCTGTTTAGCACCATCTCGCTTAGAACTTTTCAGTTGACGAATGGATTCAAGCACTTTGGGTAATAAGGTTTCAGGGAGTTGATTGAGTTCCTGAATGACCAGATCTTTGGTATTCATTCTGATCCAGCACTGGGTACGGTAGCTTTATCATTCAGCACTTTCAACTATTTTGAGCCGATCTTAGTTTGGAGCGATCGAGTCAGGAGTGCTAAGAAATGGGGTCAAGCTTGGCAGCATCAGCGGTTCCGTTATGGAAAAGTTATGCTTCCAGCGGCAGACTGGCGCTCACATAGGGGTTTCCAACTCATCCGATCGCATCTGACCAGTAAGACGACTGGCTCAGCAGGATAAAGATCGAATGCTTAAGAACGTTTCCAACAAATCCGATCGCATCTGACCGGTAAGACCTGAATGTGCGCCTGTCAGCCACCAAAACTGACAGGTTTCCAACAAATCCGATCGCATCGCACTCAGAGTGCCCTCGTCGCACCTTTGTTTTGCAGTATCGCTATGCTGGTTATTCC
>JAAUOQ010000525.1 GCA_012034795.1 Leptolyngbyaceae cyanobacterium CRU_2_3 | reverse complement strand
GGTTTGCGCGACGCAATCCGCGCCTCGTCTACTCTGCGACGTCCGGCTTCGGGCAGACCGGCCCTGACCGCGAGCGCCCTGCCCTCGAACCCCGCGTACTGGACTTGAATATCCCCTTCGTACATCTGGAAGAATCCCTTTATCTTCTGTCCATCAAATTGAGACTCCGGATCGTCTACCCTTGCGTCCTGCCCGGTATTACCCAGGAATATTGAGCCCGCCACTGTCAGGTAGGGGAGCGGGTTATATTCCGCCCTGCCGACGAATGCCACGTTGTTGAAGATAACCCTACCCCAACCATACACTTACGAGATAGTCAGCAAAACGAGCAGCAGTTTCCAGGACGGGTGATTGCCGAGGATCACAGCGTAGATTTAGCCCTGATTCAGCTATCGGGTGCTACCGGGCTGTCAGTTGCACCATTAGCCGATAGCAGCACCCAAGTTCAAGTTGGCGATAGGGTCTATGCGCTAGGTTCTCCGGTGGGTTTTCACTGGAAGCTGACTCAGAGTCAGGTGATTGCGGTACAGAGCCAATGCGGTGTTTTTGGCTTGAAGTGTATCCGGATGCCGAAAGGCTTTTTACATCCGGGCAACAGCGGCGGGCCATTGCTGGATCAAACAGGTCAAGTGATTGGCATCAACCGGGCCCTTCAATCTACAACGGGCGAAGGCGTGAGTATTCCGATTGAAACGGTGAAAGATTTCTTGAGGCGGCAAGGGCAATTGCCGAATTGAGGCGGGATTAAAGCTGGATTAAAAAGCTGAATTAAAGCGGCTGCAACCGTTCCCTTACCTGTGCTGGCTTTCCCCAAATGACCCGCTCTTGCTTATAAACTACCATGCCTGGCTTTGCTCCTCTAGGTTTATACACCAACTTCGGTTCTGTATACACGACCGGCGCTTGATCGCTCTGACGAGCACGGCTATAGTAAGCGGCCAGATCGGCCGTAAACTGCAAGTCGGCTAGCTCAGGCACTGCACCTGGCTCAATGCGTAGCAACACATGGCTACCTGGAATTTCCTGGGTATGAAACCAGAGGTCGTAATCTCCAGCCAGACGAAAAGTAAGTTGGTCGTTTTGGCGATTGTTGCGGCCAATTAGCACCTCGAAGCCGCTAGGGGTGCGATCGCGCAGAAAGTTAGTGGTTTCAGCAGATCCCGAATGGCGATAGCGCTGGTCGGGGTCGTCCATGTAGTTTTGTTGGATCAGTTCCTCCCGAATTTCTGCTAGAGAAACCCAATCGTCGGGTGTATGGTATTGGTCCAGTTGGGCGATCGCCACCTCAATGTGTTCCAGGTAATTGATGTCCGCTTGCACTTCTGCCAGCAGGGGTTCTAGCGCTAGGCGCGATCGCTTCAATTTTTGATGTCGTTTGTACAGGGCTTGAGCATTCTGAACCGCATTTTTTTCAGGATCTAGCGGAATATGCACAGGTTCGGTGGTGACAAAGTCTGATAGGGTGATTTGCTTCAGCCCAGGTTGCCACTCATGCAGGTAAGCCATCAGTAGATCGGCTTGTTCACGATATCGATCCGCATCATGGGATTGTTCCAGCCGCGTCTGAAAATCTTTGTCCTTCACATAGAGTTTCTTCAAGACATTGCTAAGCTTCTGGCTAATCTGATGGCGGAGTTGGACAAAATCTTGCTGATTTAGCTGCTCGGTATAGTAGCGATTCAGCAGCACTTGCACTGTTTTTTCTGACCGCTCTGCGTTCCACCCTAAAACGGTATATCCCTGCGGCAACCATCCCGGCTGAAATTGCTGGTGGGTCAGCATCCTGAGCCAATCTTGCCAGCGTTGAAATAAATGCTGCCACTGCTCTGGGCTAAGATTGTCCGTCGATTGATCTGGCTCCAGCCCAGCCGCCTCAATCATGCCGATCACCAATGCTGAGCTTAATCCTCGATAGCACTTGAGTAAGTTTCGCCGCAACGCACCAGGAATTAGGCTCAGTCGTTCTTGCCAGCGGGCTTGAGATTCTTCGAGGGTGGGAATAGGGTCGGTAAGAGAGGGCGGCAACTCATAAGGCTGTCCTGTCTGAATCGGCCGAACTCTCGATTGCTGCGCGCTGACTTGATGCGCGGCTGTCACAATCAAGTTGTCCTGGTTAGTCAAAATCACATTGCTGTAGTTACCCATAACCTCTACATAGAGGTGCCAGAGAGCAGCTTCTCCAGGACGGTGAGCAAACTGAAGGTCAATCACCCGTTCCCAAGGGGCGGCTGGCTCGATTGCCACCAACGCCAACCCACCAAACTGATGCCGCAACTGTTGGCTAAAGGTAAAAGTATCCGGGGTACGTGCAGGTGAATTGCCCATACACACCCGTGCTGCTTGCGGATGCCAGGAAAGGGTTAACCAGCCCCGCTGATCCAGGGTACGAAGGGGAGAGGGCGATGGTATGGCGATCGCTCTGGTAGACCTGCTCCAATCTTGCTGGCAGCCAGTCGGCTCTCAATTCAGTACAAGCGGCCGTCAGGGTCGTAAAATCTACAGGTTGCACAGGAGTTTAAGGGATAGAAAGGGATAGAAAAGGATAGAAGTAGAGATTGCCAGATCAATTTTAAAAATGCATCCTAATGTTCAAGACGAAATGCTTAAGTTTTAGATTCTTAAGTTTTAAGTTGGGTAAAATCGCTTAAAAATCAGATTTTTTGATGTATAAATCGCTTAAAAATCAGATTTTATCTCTATAGGTGGATATATCAGCTTGTTGGTGGATATTTTTCTCGATAGGATAGCAAGGATGTCTAAGATGTCTAATGGTATCTAGGTTCTGATTTGGGCTGAATTCGCTGTACTTATGGATATTAAGCTTATAAATATCGGTTTTGGCAACATTGTGTCTGCTAGCCGAGTGATTGCTATAGTGAGTCCGGAATCGGCTCCAATTAAACGAATTATTACAGATGCTCGTGAGCGCAATCAGTTGATTGACGCAACTTATGGCCGACGGACGAGGGCAGTGATCATTACAGATTCTGGGCATGTTGTGCTTTCCGCCATTCAGCCTGAGACAGTAGCCAACCGTTTTGTGATTCCTAAAGACGGAGGAGAGGCATAGGCAAATA
>JAAUOQ010000524.1 GCA_012034795.1 Leptolyngbyaceae cyanobacterium CRU_2_3 | reverse complement strand
AAAAAACCCATTTGCTATCTACTGAGCCTGTGAATTTCTTAAGTTACAGAGGGCGTGACGGTAATTCTAAAGAATTGGAGAGGAGCAAGGAAGTCTGACCCATTTTCCAAGGATAATTTAAGTGAAGTACAGTTGAGTGAGATAAACCCTGATATAAATTTATGGATGTCAAGTTGATTCTATTGGGTCTGACCCCGATCTTTATCATTGCCTGTCTCTTCTTCGGCACGCGCAATGGCTTTTACGACACTGAGAACTACCACGGAAATGGCTCTGCTCATTAGGGCAAGCCATGGAACTTCTGGAATGTTTGCCTCTAGCGGTCGGTCATGCCGATGAGGGAATCTGTCTTCTGGTACGGATGGGTCCCTACCGGATTCTGTTGGACTGTGGGCTGAGCAGCATTCAGCCTCTTTTGGTCGGGTCTGACCCAGCGTTCCCCGCAGATTTGGTGTTCTGCACCCATGCACATCCTGATCATGCTAGGGGCTTGGCCGCGCTGCATCAGGCATTTCCTCGTGTGCCCATCTACGCTAGCGAAGTGACTACTCAATTGCTGTCGCTGCAACTGGGTGAACCCCCTACAGCTTGTCAGGCACTACCTTGGCGATTGCCCGTCGAGTTTCAAGAAGGTCTTAGCGCTGAACTCTTTCCAGCAGGTCATTTACCTGGAGCAGCATCCCTTCTCCTGACCTACACAACAAAACAGCGATCGTATACCGTGTTTTACACTGGAGACTTTCTGCTGTCCAATTCGCGGCTAGTGGATGGTTTGCCTTTAGAAGAACTACGAGGGCTAAAACCCGATGTGCTGATTGTGGAAGGCAGCTATGGCACAGCCCGGTTTCCCCATCGGCGGCAGCAGGAAAATCATATTGCTGAGCGAATTAACCAAGCCATTGGCGATCGCCAATCTGTTCTCTTACCTACTCCTGCACTCGGACTAGGGCAAGAGTTGCTAATGCTGCTCCGGAGTCATCACCATTTACGGGGCGGGATATTAACATTTGGGTCGATGGCAGTGTGGCGATCGGCTGTGATGCCTACTTGGAGATGCTGTCTCATTTCCCCAACACAGTCCAAAATTTTGCCCGCCACCAGCCCCTGTTTTGGGATGAGCGAATTCGTCCCCGCGTTCGGCCGTTTCCAACGGGTATCAGCCGCTCAGAAAAGCTAGCTTTGTTAGAGCAATCACCCTGTATTGTGCTAACTGATCAAGAATCGGATCTGAGCTACTATTGCCAGTCGGATGTGCAACCCTGGCTACTGCTAGTGCCTCAATATCCAGGGCGGCTTGCCTCTGTAGAGAAATCTGTAACCCAAATCTTAGAAACGTCTCCTGATTTACAGGCTCAGTTGCAAACTGGGCAACTAGAACTAGAAACGTATCTACTGGGCGATCACTGTGATGGTGCTAGCACAACGCAATTAATCCATAATTTGCGCCCCCAGCATGTGATTTTTGTTCATGGTTCGCCTAACTATCTGAGCGATCTGACCAGCCTGGAGGAGTTGCAAAACCGCTACCACCTGCACACACCGTCTGCCGGAACCCGTGTAGAACTGCCGATTGGTGAAACCTTTTTACAGCCTGCTGCTCCAGAAACCCAATATGAAGGGGAGCTAACGGAACTAGATGGGGCAATGAGCATCATGCTTCCGGCTGCGATCGCCAATGACCCCCGCTGGCAAAACTTTGCAGATACCGGCTTAGTAGAAGCACGTTGGCAGGGTGAAGAGTTGGTGCTACGGGGGACTGACGCCGAGAGAACTGTTGAACCAAGGTGGGGCGGCTCCCGTTATTCAAACTGAATGCTGCGGTAACTGCTTGCACTATCGGGGACAGCGCTGTTGGAATCAATCATCCTCGTTGTTTGGCTTTAAGGTAACTTCTGAAGGCTACTGTCCAGCATTTGAGGTTTGCCGCTTTTGCAGGGAAAGTTGCCCAAGCCAGATGAAAAGTGAAGGATGAAGAGTGAAGGATGAATTTGAACTCAAATGAGTCATTAAGAAACAAAATTCTTTAAAAAACAGTGAGTACAGCTAAAGTTTGAAGATTTACCTTGATGGAGGTAGGGGTTTCACCATCAGAAAAAGCTGAGTAACGCCCCCGTCTATCGTTCAAATTTTTAGAATGGTAAAGATGGATAAATTGATGTATCATCTTCCCTTTACTTACTGCTTTTCTCTCGATCCTCTGTCTTTGGCGCGTTATGGCTTTCTCCTCAATCACTAGGGCATTAGGGCGATCGCCCCTCACTTCGGAACTGCTGACCAAACTCAACCAGCAGCACAGCATTACCCTGAATGGCATTTCTCGCTTGCCCAAAGGCTTAGTTGCTTCTGCCCTTGCTCAGGCTCAGCCACGAACGCTGCTGGTAGTGACTGCCACTCTAGAGGAATCTGGCCGCTGGGCTGCCCAACTGGAAGCCATGGGCTGGCAGACTGTACACTTTTATCCCACATCAGAAGCTTCGCCCTACGAGCCGTTTGATCCAGAGTCAGAAATGACTTGGGGACAGTTACAGGTGCTGGCAGATTTGGTGAAGATGTCTGGCGAAAGGCAGAAGGCAGAATTAGCGGTTGTCACCACCGATCGCGCCCTACAATCGCATCTACCCCCTGTGGAAGCTTTCCAGCGCTACTGCGCGACGCTGAATCGAGGGATGGAAATTAATTTAGAAGCATTGAGCCATCAGTTGGCCAATTTAGGCTACGAGCGGGTGGCATTAGTAGAAACAGAAGGGCAATGGAGTCGTCGGGGTGACATCATTGATGTATTTCCGGTGGCTTCAGAACTGCCAGTGCGTTTGGAGCTATTTGGCGATGAGTTGAACCAAATCCGCGAATTTGATCCTGCAACCCAGCGATCGCTCGATAGTATCCAACAATTGGTACTCACCCCCACAAATTTTAGCCCGATCATTCTGGAACGATTGCAACAAATCCAAAAGCAGCAGCGTAACCTCTCTGCTCTGACTACCGAAGAATTAGAGAATTTACAATCTGGACAGCCTTTGGAAGGAGCACGGCGGTTTTTAGGATTGGCGTTTGAGCAGCCTGCCTCCCTGCTGGACT
>JAAUOQ010000097.1 GCA_012034795.1 Leptolyngbyaceae cyanobacterium CRU_2_3 | reverse complement strand
CGGACTGTTTTTAGTGGAGTCCCGCTATGCGCTGAATAATGTGTATTTGCTCTTATTCGGGCTGTTAGGTACAGTTATTTTTTCTACTGGCTTTGCGGGCCCAAGCTTGGCAGCGATGGATCTGGCTAATGCTGTCTGGACTTAACTTTGGGGCTTCTGCTGCCATCAAATGGAATGGTTTAGGGTTTTTATTGGGAGCAGGCTTGGTTTGGGTAGCAGCCTGGCTTCTGCATTGGCTGAGGCTAAATCGGGCAGGTGAAGTCAGCGATCATTCTCCCAACTTACCTCTAAACTTACCTTCCAGCCCACGAACACCACTCCACAACCTCACCCAACTTCACATCGGGCATGTCTTATTTTGCTGGGTTGCGATTCCAGCCCTAACCTACTACGTCAGTTGGTTGCCTTATCTACATGTCGATCAGTCAGGGCAAGACTTTTGGGACTTGCAAACCACAACCCTTGACTATCACAAACGAGTCGGGGGATTAAACGCGCACCCTTATTGTTCTTTGTGGTTCACCTGGCCATTGATGCTGCGCCCGATCGCCTATTTTTACAAGACTTCTCGCAGTGTTAGTGAGCTTCCTCCGGTGGTCGGGCCACCCCTTCCTACCCATGTTGGCAGTGTCATCTATGACGTTCACGCAATGGGGAATCCGTTACTCTGGTGGTTCTCTACAGCAGCGATCGTGCTTCTGTTTGGGCTGTTGATCCAGCAAGCCTGGCAGGGGTTGACTGTTGGCAAGTCTGCTAATCCAGCACCAAATTCTTTGCCTAGACTGAATATCTCTGGACTAAATACCTATAGCTGGATCATGCTCTATCTGGGGCTAAACTGGGCAGCAAATCTATTACCTTGGCTTAGAGTCACTCGCTGCGCTTTCCTCTACCACTACATGGAATCGTTGGTGTTTGCAATTCTCGCTTTGGCGTTGCTGGTCGATCGCTGGTTGCAAAGTCCGCTACGTCCTCGTAGGCAGTTAGGCTGGGCAATTCTAGCTGTTGTTTTACTTGCCTTTGCGTTCTGGATGCCGCTTTACTTAGGGCTGCCGCTTTCGCCAATTGAACTGCAATTACGGCGGTGGTTGCCCTCGTGGATCTAGGCTGAGATTTAGGCTGATTTTTTAACAAATACTGCTCGGTAGACGGGTTCTCCTCTAGACAAGGTTGCTTGCTCCCGTTCTGTGGGGATAGGTAGCGGATTTGTCTCTAGCCATTGCCCAGCGCCTTGCCGCATAAAAGCTGGATGTTCCTGAAAGCGATCGCACATCTCCAGTTCAACGGACTTAACATCAGACTGGAGAAAAACAGTTCCGTCAGGCTTTAAATAAGCCGCTAATTCCTCAACGAGTTCAGGCTGTACGACTCGCCGCTTTTGATGACGCTTTTTAAACCAGGGATCAGGAAATTGAATGCTAACCTGCTGCAAGCTGTCAGTTGGGAGAGTGGTTAGGAGCGATCGCAGTGAATTATTAACATTGCAGAAGATATAGTGCAAGTTCGTCAATCCTAATTCTGCTTGGTGCACGTTGGCCGCGATGACCAGTGGCTGCCGAATTTCTAACCCTAAATAATTCCAATGGGGCTGTTGTGCAGCTATTTTTAACAAAAACGTACCCTTACCACAGCCAATGTCTAAGTGCAAAGGCTGTGACGGATCTGCGAACACTTTAGCCCAGTCTGGTGGGGCAGCAGGTTGCTGATATTTCTCGCTTAATGGGTTAACATGCTGACGCACACGCACGATCGCCAATTGCTTGACTCTCCTAAAGATGATTCAAAAATGACTTCAAACACTAGCCTAAATCATCCTGTGTCTTGGATGCATAGGCTATGTTCCTCCTACCGGTCGGTGTAGTTTAGACAGATAGCCATCGTCTGATATTGCCCTGACTCCATGACGCATAATTTTCGCTTCGCGATTATCAGCGATCTCCATATCGCCCTGCCCCATACCATTTGGCGGCATCCTAGCCGCTTTCACTGGGTCGAAGTGAGTATTCCTGCTCTAGAAGTTGTTCTTCAAGAATTGGCACAGCTCGATCTGGATTTTTTACTGGTTCCAGGTGATCTCACCCAGCACGGCGAACCCGAAAATCATGCCTGGCTGTCCAATCGCCTGGCTCAATTTCCTTGCCCGGTTTATGTCATACCTGGGAATCATGATGTGATCGAGCGATCGCCTACTGACCAATCCATCGGCCTGGCAGATTTTCCAATTTACTACAGAAAATTTGGCTATGCTGATGTCGATACTCCCTACTACAGCCGCGAGATCCTACCGGGCGTGCAGTTAATCGGTCTGAACTCAAATGGTTTCGATGTTGAAGGTAAACAACTCTATGCAGGACTTTTAGATGCAACTCAGTTTCTCTGGCTCCAGCAGACGCTAATCCCGCTTCGGGATCATCTGGTAATGGTTATGGTGCATCACAATGTCATTGAGCATTTACCAGACCAATCTGGTAACGCGCTGGGCCGCCGCTACATGATCGAAAGTTCGGCGGCGCTTTTGCGATTGCTCCAAGCGGCTGGGGTCAGGCTACTGTTCACAGGGCATTTGCATATTCAGGATGTGGCGCAATCTCAATCTGTTTACGAAATTACAACGGGATCACTAGTCAGCTACCCGCACCCCTATCGAGTCCTCAGATTTGAGCAGGATGATCAAGGCAATCAGCAGTTGAAAATTGAGTCTCGGCGAGTGATGGCAATACCTGAGCAACCCAACTTGCAGCATCTGTCACGAGAATGGCTGGGCGATCGCTCTTTGCCGCTTATGCTTCAACTCTTAACTCAGCCTCCACTCAACCTCCCTGATGCTCTCGCTAAAGAACTGGTTCCCTCTTTACGGTACTTCTGGGCAGATATTGCCAGTGGAGATGCTACCTTTAACTTTCCACAATTTCCCCCTTTAGTCGAGCAATACTTCAAAAATTGGTCGCGATCGATGCCCACGGTCAGCCCAACCCTATCGACAACAGATTGACCTTGCAGTTTCAGCCCTTTCGGCTGTATTGAACGTTTTAGAACTCTATAGACTCCACTGAATCTAGTAGTGATTGTCAAAAACACAGTAATTGATAAAAAACACAAATTGACAGAAACCCAATAAAATCGATATAGTTGAAGACTGTGAAAAGTCAAGCTTAAATAATTACAGGCAAGAGGCGAAATTTGCTCTAAGTCATGCCAACGATCCAGCAACTCATCCACAACGAACGCAACAAAGCCAGCAAGAAGACCAAATCTCCTGCTTTGAAAAGCTGCCCTCAGCGCCGTGGTGTCTGCACCAGGGTTTACACCACCACACCGAAAAAGCCAAACTCTGCCCTGCGTAAAGTGGCAAGGGTTCGCCTTACCTCTGGTTTTGAGGTAACGGCTTATATTCCAGGGATTGGACATTAATCTCCAAGAACACTCTGTCGTCATGATTCGCGGTGGTCGGGTGAAAGATTTGCCAGGTGTTCGCTACCATATCATTCGCGGAACGCTAGATACCGCAGGTGTTAAGGATCGCAAGCAAGGACGTTCTAAATACGGTGCTAAGCGTCCCAAAGTAGCAGCAAAATAAGCGACGCATGGCAGCGAGTAGCTCGATCATCTCCTGAAAGTTTAGGTCATAACACAAGCAATTTCTAGAGCTTAAGTCAGTTCAAGTGTCTGAGTGCTTCTGAATCTTCGGCTTCAATGACCCGCTACAGAGCGATCGCGCTGCTAACTCCACTCGCGCTAAAGCAGTAACTCAGAAGATTTGAGCTTGCTTACCTTGTCCAGATTTTCTATGCGTTTGCCCTGATTAGTTTTTAATTAAGTACTCCTGTAAAGCTCTATTCCTCAAAGGCTTGGCCTATGTCTCGTCGTACTGTTGTCCAAAAGCGTCCTATTCAACCTGATCCTGTTTACAATAGCCGCACCGTCACGATGATGGTGTCTCGACTGATGCAGAGTGGCAAGAAATCTCTGGCTTTCGGGATTATCTATGATGCCTTTAAGCTAATCGAAGAGCGTACGGGTTCTGATCCTCTAGAACTCTTTGAGCGTGCAGTCAAAAATGCGACTCCGTTAGTTGAAGTGAAGGCTCGCCGGGTAGGGGGGGCAACTTATCAAGTACCAATGGAGGTTCGGACTGACCGGGGTACCGCCTTAGCTTTAAGATGGCTCTCCCAGTTTGCCCGCCAACGTGCCGGTAGAACTATGGCAGGTAAGTTAGCCAACGAGTTAATGGATGCAGCTAACGAAACGGGAAGTGCGATTCGTAAGCGTGAAGAAACTCATCGCATGGCTGAGGCCAATAAGGCATTCGCTCACTATCGGTACTAAATTTGTGAAAATACACGCTAGTAGGGAATAAAGTATAAAATCTTAACAGGCAGAGCTTTGTAAGGAGAAGTTGCTGCATAAACTAAGGAGGTAGCTGTGGCACGTACTATCCCGCTGGAACGGGTACGTAATATCGGGATCGCCGCGCATATTGATGCGGGAAAAACCACCACAACAGAGCGGATTTTATACTACTCTGGCGTGGTTCATAAAATTGGCGAAGTCCATGAGGGAACAGCAGTTACCGACTGGATGGAGCAAGAGCGGGAGCGGGGTATTACGATTACTGCTGCTGCTATTAGTACAAGCTGGAATGACCATCGAATTAACATCATTGACACTCCCGGACATGTGGACTTCACGATTGAAGTGGAGCGCTCTATGCGGGTTCTAGATGGGGTAATTGCGGTTTTCTGTTCAGTAGGCGGTGTTCAGCCACAATCTGAGACGGTTTGGCGACAAGCTGATCGCTACAGTGTTCCCCGGATTGTCTTTATCAATAAGATGGATCGCACGGGTGCAAATTTCTACAAGGTATATGAGCAGATTCGCGATCGCCTGCGGGCCAATGCGGTGCCGATTCAGATTCCCATTGGTAGTGAAGATGTTTTCGAAGGCGTAGTCGATCTGGTAAAGATGAAAGCCTTTATCTATACCGATGAAATAGGAGCGAAGCCAAAGGAAGTAGAAATTCCCGAAGACCTGCAAGATCTAGCAGCTCAATATCGCAACAAGCTGGTTGAGTCGGTTGCCGAGACAGACGATGGCTTAATCGAGAAATATCTGGGTGGTGAAGATCTGACCAATGAAGAGATCGCTATGGGGTTGCGGATTGGCACAATCGCAGGTAAAATCGTACCTCTCTTGTGTGGCTCCGCATTTAAGAACAAGGGCGTCCAGCCTCTTCTAGATGCGGTAGTAGACTATCTGCCTTCTCCCAAAGAAGTTCCCCCTATCCAAGGGATGCTCCCTGATGGCAGTACAGCCGTCCGCCATGCCGATGATAATCAGCCAACTGCGGCTCTAGCGTTTAAGATTATGGCAGATCCTTATGGTCGGCTAACCTTTGTTCGCGTTTATTCGGGTGTACTCACCAAGGGTACTTATGTCTATAACGCCTCTAAAGATAAGAAAGAACGGATTTCTCGCTTAATCGTTCTGAAAGCAGATGATCGCCAGGAAGTAGATGAGCTGCGCGCAGGCGATTTAGGGGCTGCTTTAGGGCTAAAAGATACTTTCACGGGTGATACACTTTGCGATGAATCGTCTCCTATCATTCTGGAGTCTCTATTCGTCCCGGAGCCAGTAATCTCGGTTGCTGTAGAACCTAAAACTAAACAAGATATGGAGAAGCTCTCCAAGGCTCTGCAAGCCCTGGCAGAAGAAGATCCAACTTTCCGGGTCAGCGTTGATAAAGAAACCAATCAAACAGTGATCGCTGGCATGGGCGAGCTTCATCTGGATATTCTGGTTGATCGAATGAAACGGGAGTATAAGGTAGAAGCTAACGTTTGGAGCACCCCAGGTTGCCTACCGCGAAACAATTCGCAAATCCGTCAAAGCAGAGGGAAAATTCGTTCGCCAAAGTGGTGGGAAGGGTCAATATGGTCATGTGGTAATTGAGCTAGAACCAGGCGAGCCTGGTACTGGATTTGAGTTTGTTTCCAAGATTGTTGGCGGTACGGTGCCTAAAGAATATATAGGACCTGCTGAACAAGGCATGAAGGAAGCTTGTGAATCTGGTATTTTGGCAGGTTATCCTGTGATTGATTTGAAAGCCACAATGGTCGATGGCTCTTATCACGATGTAGACTCTTCAGAAATGGCATTTAAAATTGCTGGCTCAATGGCAATCAAAGAAGCTGTAATGAAGGCTGCTCCAGTTCTGCTAGAACCTACAATGAAGGTCGAAGTCGAAGTTCCCGAAGACTTCATCGGAAACGTGATTGGCGATCTAAACTCTCGTCGAGGGCAGATTGAGGGCCAGGGCACTGAGCAAGGCACTGCTAAAGTTACTGCTAAAGTGCCCCTGGCAGAAATGTTTGGATATGCTACGGATATTCGGTCGAAGACCCAAGGTCGTGGCATATTCTCAATGGAGTTCAGCACCTATGACGAGGTACCTCGTAATGTCGCTGAAACCATCATTGCGAAAAGCAAAGGGAACGCATAGTCAGTAAAGAGGAACGGATAGATACATGGCACGCGCAAAGTTTGAACGGACTAAACCCCACGTCAATATCGGCACTATTGGTCACGTTGACCACGGCAAAACAACCCTAACGGCTGCAATTACAATGACCTTGGCAGCCCTAGGCCAAGCTCAGGCAAAGAATTACGATCAGATCGACGCTGCGCCTGAAGAAAAAGCACGGGGTATTACGATCAATACCGCTCACGTGGAATATGAAACCTCTGAGCGACACTATGCTCACGTGGATTGCCCAGGCCACGCTGACTATGTGAAGAATATGATCACGGGTGCTGCTCAGATGGATGGGGCAATTTTGGTGGTCGCTGCAACCGACGGTGCCATGCCCCAAACTAAAGAGCATATTCTACTGGCCAAGCAGGTTGGTGTTCCCAGTATTGTCGTCTTTCTGAACAAGATCGATCAGGTCGATGATGAAGAGTTGCTAGAACTCGTGGAATTGGAGCTACGGGAACTGCTGACAGACTACGATTTCCCTGGAGACGACGTCCCTATCATTCGTGGCTCTGGGCTAATGGCTTTAGAGCAAATGCAGAAAAATCCCAAGACTGTTAAGGGCGAAAATGAGTGGACTGACAAGATCTATGAGTTGATGGAAGCTGTAGATTCCTTCATCCCTACGCCTGAGCGGGACATTGACAAGCCCTTCCTGATGGCAGTGGAAGATGTTTTCACCATTACAGGTCGGGGTACAGTGGCAACTGGACGGATTGAGCGTGGCAAGATCAAAGTGGGTGAAACTGTAGAAATTGTCGGTATTCGAGATAACCGTAGCACTACTGTCACCGGCATTGAAATGTTTAAGAAGAGCCTTGATGAAGGTATGGCGGGTGATAATGCCGGTCTATTGCTTCGAGGAATTCAAAAAACTGACATTGAACGGGGCATGGTCATTGCTAAGCCTAACTCAATCAAGCCTCACACTCAATTTGAAGGAGAGGTTTATGTACTTCAGGAGAAGGAAGGTGGACGCAAAACTCCCTTCTTCCCCGGTTATAAACCTCAGTTTTATGTCCGCACAACTGACGTTACGGGTACTATTGCCTCTTTCACGGCAGATGATGGCAGTGAAGCTGAAATGGTGATGCCGGGCGACCGGATCAAGATGACAGTTGAGCTGATCAACCCGATCGCCATTGAGCAAGGGATGCGTTTCGCAATTCGTGAGGGTGGCCGCACGATTGGAGCAGGCGTGGTTTCTAAAATCATCAAATAGCTGTCACGGTTAATCCAGAGCAATCAGCAGTCAGTTCAAAAAGCTGGCTGCTGATTATTTCTCCCCTTATTGAACCTCGAAAATCTATTTTGAATTAATCTAATGGCAACTATTCAGCAGCAGAAAATTCGGATTCGTCTTAAGGCGTTTGATCGCCGCTTGTTAGACACGTCCTGCGAAAAGATCGTAGATACAGCCAATCGCACGAACGCTACGGCAGTCGGGCCCATTCCTCTACCTACTAAACGGCGAATTTATTGTGTGTTGCGATCGCCCCACGTAGATAAAGATTCACGCGAACATTTTGAAACACGCACCCATCGCC
Source organism: Leptolyngbyaceae cyanobacterium CRU_2_3 (assembly GCA_012034795.1). Lineage (GTDB taxonomy): Bacteria > Cyanobacteriota > Cyanobacteriia > Elainellales > Elainellaceae > Drouetiella. The sequence continues at coordinate 3,451 of JAAUOQ010000097.1, read as the reverse complement.
GCATCATCGATATCTATCAACCCTCTTCAAAAACGATTGATGCTCTCATGAAACTAGATTTGCCCGCAGGGGTCGATATTGAAGTCAAGTTGTAGTAAATTTTGATGCCTGGCTTTGGCTAGGCTGAGACAATGCGATAAACTATCAAGAGTAGCTAACTTTAAGGTTGGCTACTCTTGATAGTTATACAGGGCATTTAGCAAAGCGAGTTTCTACGTATCTTTGGCTTCTTACAGAAATCAGAATTGTAATGACATTTTCTTCATCCGTTGCTGTGCGTGAGCTTCCTCTCTTTCCATTGCCCGAAGTTGTTTTGTTTCCTGGCAGTCATCTTCCGCTCCATATTTTTGAATTCCGTTATCGGATCATGATGAATACCATCCTCCAAAGTGATGGACGTTTTGGAGTGCTGATGGTTGATCCGGTACAAGGTCAAGTAACGAATATTGGATGTTGTGCTGAGGTGATCCAGCATCAACGAATGCCGGATGATCGGATGAAGGTTCTGACACTAGGACAGCAGCGATTTCGAGTTCTAGAGTATGTTCGTGAAAAGCCCTATTATGTTGGCTTAGTTGAGTGGATTGAAGACCAACCCACAGATCAGGATCTTAGTAGACTCTCAACAGAAGTTGACCAGCTTTTACGAGATGTAGTCCATCTATCTGCAAAACTGACGGGTCAGGACATTACGCTTCCTGATGATATCCCTGACCTGCCCGTTGAACTATCTTATTGGGTAGCAGGCAATTTACACGGAGTCGCTCAGGAGCAGCAAACTCTCTTGGAAATGCAAAACACCGCAGCAAGGCTAGAGCGCGAGTCGGAAATCTTGACTTCAACGCGCAATCATCTAGCGGCCCGCACAGCGCTCAAAGATGTGTTTCAGTAGTTCATTGCCTGTAACTTGTTAAACCTGCTCAATGAGCAAAACAGTATAACTGCCTAATATCTTCAGTGTTTCTGTACAGTTTTTCAGCTCTGCTAGTGCCGATTGAATGATAGCAGACTGAAGTCCTCCCTCAATATCAATGAAAAACAGATATTCGCCCAGCGATCGCTTCGTTGGACGAGACTCGATTCGGCTCATGTTAATATTTCGCTCAGCCAGAATTTGTAGTGGCTTTACTAAGGCACCTGGCGCATTTGCAGGTAAGCTAAATGCCATTGAAGTGTGGCTTCCGCTAGTGGGAGGTTGTAGGCTCAGCATCCAAAAGCGAGTGCAGTTGTCAGGACGATCATTGATGGGATAGCCAAACTAGGGATTCCATAAAGCTGTGCTGCGCGCTGCGAGGCAATGGCTCCGATTAATGGGTTAGTACTGAGGTGTTGTAGGGCTTCAGTGGTTGAACTCGTTGGAATCAGAGAGGCAGAAGGTAAATACTTTTCCAGCCATTCCTGACATTGCGCTAATGCTTGCGGATGAGAATAGATCACTTGAATCGTATCTAAAGCTTCAGCATGAGAAAGCAAAGCATGAGCGATCGGTAAAACAATTGCTTGTTGCACCTGGAGTTGATGGGTCTGCCATAGGGTATCTAGCGTTACTGTTACACTGCCCTCAATTGAATTTTCAACCGGAACCACTGCTAGTTGGGTGATGCCCTCAGCAGCAGCTCGGATCGTTTGAGCAATACTAGGATAAGGATGTAGCTCAGATACAGTTCCAGTAGTTTGCTCTAGCCATTTGGCACAAGCAATAGCGGCACTCTCCGCATAAGTTCCAGCCGGGCCTAAATGGGCAATTGAAAGAGTCATAAGGTGATCAAGCTCTAAATTGATGCATTAAGTAAATTTAGTTAAGTAAATATAGTTAAGTAAATTTAGTTAAGTAAATTCACATGGATGATAGTTTGAAGCCCATAATTCGCTATGGTCAAGGAAGGTTTATTAAAAAAAATGTAAAATTTAGTTAATGTCTGATTGAGTTGATCTTTCATAAAGTGTAAACACACGACGGTTAGCCTGTATGTCTACCTGCTTTTCTGCTTCCCAATCCGTCGAATTGGTTGTTCCAGATCAGCCTATTCCTATTCAACACTATTTGCGGCAGCCTCAACGGCTGATTCAAGCTCTTGTTGATCCTAGCCGTGTAGAACAGTTAAATGCCAACTGTTTTCGGTTGAAAATGCGATCCTTAAGTTTTATGACGCTGAGCATTCAGCCTACTGTCGATATGCAGGTACGTGCCTATGCGGATGGCTCGCTTAGTTTAGAGTCGATCGCCTGTGAAATTCGGGGTGTTGAATATATCAATCAGCGGTTTAACCTCAACCTAATTGGACGACTTGCACCTGTGCAGGTAAATGGTGTGACTTATCTAAAAGGTAAAGCTGATTTGCAAGTCCAAGTCGATTTGCCACCGCCCCTCTGGTTGACCCCAAAACCGCTATTGGAAGCAACCGGTAATGGTCTACTACGGAGTGTTCTCCTAACTATTAAGCAGCGATTGATGCATCAGCTTTTAGCCGATTATCGCCAGTGGGTAACGGCACAAATACAAGCCTCCAACTCAGACCCGGTTGAGCCACCCCTTTTGCCTTCTAGTGGCTCAGTCGTTTAATACTCTGCGATAGGGGGTTCTAACTCATGAAACCTGAAGAACGGCAAGGGCTAAAAGACCGACGATGCTGGCATGATGCCCCGAATTGTTGTAGAGCAACTCGGTGCTTAGCTGTGCCATAGCCTTTGTTGGCGGCAAGGTCATAAAGAGGATACTTGGGCGCAAGGCGAGTCATGAGTTCATCTCGCCACACCTTGGCTATAATGCTGGCGGCAGCGATCGCTACAGATTTTTGATCACCTTTTACAACAGTTTTCTGAGGAATCAGGAGTCCTGGAATACGTTGATTGCCATCTACTAAGCAAAACTCTGGCTGAGGATGTAGCCGTGCAATAGCACGTTTCATTGCCAAGAACGTGGCTTGCAAGATATTCATGCGATCGATTTCTCGAACTGAAGCTATGCCAATCCGGCAATCGATCGCTACCATATGAATTCGTTGAGCAAGCTGTTGACGCTGAGTAGCAGATAACAGCTTGCTATTCTGTAATGCCTTCCCTTGATCAAGTCAGGATAAACTGCCGGAGGCAAAGTCACAGCAGCAGCTACAACTGGTCCAAAAAGGCAACCTCGCCCAACTTCATCTATCCCTGCTACTAAGCTACTAGAGCTACTTAATCCATCTAGTAACTCTAGCAAGCTTAGGAAATTAGGCTGTTGTTTCACCACGCCAGACTCAATTCAAATTCACTCTAATCCAAATCCGTATCAGATGTGTTGACTGACGAACGCCGCCGCCGCCGCCGCCGAGGTGCGTCAATTTCAGGAGTGTTGTTTTCAGGCTGCTCAACCGTCAGTTCGGCAGAAGATTTAGCGTGCCCAGAGTCCATAGCCCCTGCATGAGCCAAAACGGGGTTGACCTCGATCTCATCGATATCTAAGCTATTG
>JAAUOQ010000523.1 GCA_012034795.1 Leptolyngbyaceae cyanobacterium CRU_2_3 | reverse complement strand
GCTGCTGCCGATCTCAAACAAGCAGAACAACTCTTCACCCAGCAAAAAGACACTGTCAACCGCCAGCGAGTTCTGCAAGCCCTCAAAGAACTCGAATTTGCCCTGGCAGAAGCCAGAAAACCGGAACCAACCAGCAAACAAACGTCTGGCCCCTTTAATCTTCCACACCCCACACCCCATTCCCTATCCCTAAGCCCTAACCCCGTGGATCTAACCCATCCCGCAAGCCATCTCCTAACAGATTAAACGCCAGCACAATCACGGTGATCAACAGCCCCGGAAAGATCGTCGTCCAGGGCGCAGTCAGGGCATAGCCACCTTTAAAGCATCTGCTAGCATGGTGCCGAGTTCGGGCGTGGGGGGTTGAGTGCCCAAGCCCAGAAAGCCCAAACCTGCCGCTTCTAAGGTGGCAATCCCGATCGATAAGGTTGCCTGCACCACCAACGGCGCAACACTTCCTGGCAGAATGTGCTGAAAAATAATGCGTCCGCTGCTTGCCCCCAACGACCGAGCCGCAAGAACAAATTCTTGCTCTCGTAAGGACAACACCATACCCCTCGTCAGGCGGATGAAAATCGGAATCTGCACCACACCCACGGCTGCCATGACGCTTTGCAGCGTGGGTCCGGTTACCGTGACAATGGCGATCGCCAACAAAATTGACGGAAACGCCAGCAAAATATTGGTCAGCCAGCCAATGGACATGTCCAGGAGTCCGCGAAAATAACCTGCGACTAAGCCCAAGAGCGATCCGATCGTCAATCCTGCCAGTACGGAAACAAACCCCACACTCAGCGATGTCCGGATGCCATACCAGACCAGGGTAAACACATCTCGTCCTAAGCTATCGGTGCCAAACCAATGACTCAGACTGGGAGCACTGAGCCGCGCCAGATAGTCGCGATCGGTTGCTGGATCGTAGGGATGCAAAATAGGAGCCAGCAGTGCCAATAAGAGCAAAGTAATGGTCAGGAATAGCCCAACTTTGCCAGAGAGCGATCGCCAAAAACGTTGGCAAGCCCGCTTTTGCCAAATTTGACGCAAAACACTGCCAGATTGATCCCAAAAATTTGCGCTTTCCCTGAAAACATATGGCTGTCCAGTGATTGACTTGAGTGTACAAGCAAATCACAGATTCTCCGTTCTCAATCATTTGTGAGGCTTCTCCGTAACACTGAGATTTCTAATGTATTAAAAACATAAAACTAATCCGGGAAACCACGGCGATTAAATGAGAATTTTATAGATGAATTGTTCTAATTTAAAGCCAAGATAAGTGCCAAAACCTCTTTACACAAGCTTTTTCTGAGAAGATTTAAACTTCGTCGAAGCGTCATTATTTCCCTTAATGTGTCCACTTAAGATTGGGAAAGATAGGTGTATCGTTCACTACTCCTCCCTCACTTAGTTAGGTACATCCGATGAAATTCTCGAAACTTGCTCTATGCCTCAGCGGCGCACTAATCTTAGGGTTTGCACCCGTCGTGACCCCAGAAGCAAATGCCACTTCGCTCAATTCAAGCTGGACCTACAGCATTGATGCTGCAATGATGGCTCTGGTGGAAGCGGCTTTGAGATTAAAGGCATTGCAATGAGTGTCCAGAACGATCAAATTCTGGTGGCACTGACGGGCGGAATGCCTGTGACTGGAACTGCTTACAGACAAGCTGTGGATGGCATTATTAGCTGGGGCGACTTGTTCCTCAACTTCACGGGCAAGAACTTTAACGCCGCTCAGGGCAGCTTGTTTGGCATTCACTTTGGTTCCAATACCAACTCTTCCCTGTCGGCTGGCGTTTACTCCAATGTCAAAACCACCAGCGTCGCCTCTGTCAACTCTGGCTATAGCAGCCTGCAACAGTACTACAACAGTGGTTACGGCAAAGCCAACAGCGTTGGCGCGGCGCTGCCCACTCAATCGGCTGCTCTGGGCTACTTTGGCAACGGCACGATTCAAACCACGATCGCGTCTGGCACCAAAATTGGCAATATCACGCCTCTGCTTGCCAGCAATTTGACCGCATCTGGTCTCAACTTTGGCTCCGCCAAAGGCACCCACACCTTTGGGTTTAGCTTCAGCAAATCCTTGTTGCCCCAAGGTTCGTTCCTGTCCAACCTCTTCCTGGAGTGTGGCAATGATGGCGTGGCGATCGCGGCATCGACTCAGGCGGTTCCTGAACCTGCAACCATGGCAGGGTTGGCGCTAGTGGGTCTCGGCATGACGGCAGTTCGCCGTAAGCGCAAAGCTACCGATAAAACAGCAGCGTAATCTCTCCGTCACATTCTCTCGTTAAGCTGTAACAAAGAACCAAACTCACTCCTACCGTGCCCTCAACCCTCTGGTTGGGGGTTTATTTTTGTCAAGATGGTGAGTCTTTCTGCCTGGTTTCGTTGCTTTTGATGCAATTAGGATTGGATTCTAGGATCCAGGAATGTATAGGAAATATCAACTAGTAAGTTAATCAGGACAAAGGCGATCGAGACAAAAATCACCCCTCCCTGCACCACTGGGTAATCACGCGCCAGAATGCCCTCATAGATCCAGGAACCAATGCCGGGCCAAGCAAAAATTGTTTCAGTTAAAATGGCGCTGCCTAACAAAGAACCGAACTGTAGCCCTGTCACGGTGCTCACGGGCAACAAGGCATTCTTGAGGGCATGTTGAAACACAACCCGCCATTCTGGAACTCCCTTCGCTCTAGCAGTCCGGATATAGTCTTGGGAGAGAACCTCCAGCATGGCACTGCGAGTAATGCGTGCAACGATCGCGAGGGGAATGGTGCCCAGGGTTAGCGCTGGCAAAACTAGATGCACGAGCACATCTGACAACGCCCGCCAATCTAACCGTAGCAAGCTATCAAGGATATAAAACCCCGTGATTGGCTGAAAGTTAAACCCAGCTTCCACACTGAGTCTGCCACTGGGCGGCAACCAATGTAGATTCACCGCAAATAAATACACCAGCAACAATCCCAGCCAATATACTGGCAACGAAACCCCAATGAGCGATCCACTCATGGTGAGATTGTCGAGCCAGCGATATTTTTGTACAGCAGCTAACACGCCTGCTGGAATGCCCA
>JAAUOQ010000522.1 GCA_012034795.1 Leptolyngbyaceae cyanobacterium CRU_2_3 | reverse complement strand
AAATAATCTTTGAGACTGATTTTTTTCAGATATGTGATCAAATAATTTGCATCCTTACAAGACCTTATCCGATGAATGAGTTTAAAATTAAGATTATTCAGATTTTTTGCAAACAAAAAGAGAATAATTTTCTTCAATACGTGGTGAGTCATTTGATTAACAATGTTGGCATCAGTCGATCGGAAACGTTGGAGGAAGTGAATATTGAGCAGTTTGGAGCGATTTTAGATTTGAATCTGCGCCCTGCCATTCAACTCACTCAAGCCTTTTTGCCTGCGATGAAAACTCGCCAATATGGTCGTATTATCAATGTTTCTAGCTTGGTTGTTTTGGGACTGCCCCTACGAACCAGCTATGCTGCTGCCAAAGCAGGGCTGATCAGCATGACCCGAACCTGGTCCAGTGAATTGGCAACCACTGGAATTACGGTGAATGCGATCGCCCCAGGTCCCACTGAGACGGAGTTGTTCCGAGCGAACAGTCCAGTCGGTAGTGCATCAGAGCAACGATTTCTCCAAAGGGTGCCCATGCAGCGTCTTGCTCAACCGGATGAAATTGCGGCGCGATCGCATTCTTTGCATCAGAAGATGCATCGTATATCACTGGTCAAACACTGTTTGTAGATGGTGGTAGTAGTCTAGGTTCAGCCTAACATAGTCCCTCATATATTGGAGGAGTCAGCGTTAAGCTGGTAACAGAACCGCCGGAGAATCTGGATAGTGCCTGACGCATTGAAGGGACTGTTTCACAAGGCGATCGCCTAGAGAGAGTAGAATCCAGAGAGGCGACCACTGCTACTGAAGTAATGAAGACAATCGCTGTTGTTGCCAGAGTTATAGGAGGCAGCAAATATGACTCCTGATGAATACTGGAAAGCCGTAGCTCAGTACTGGAGTGGTAGTCTCAGCATTGAAGAAACCAGACATTATCAGATTACAGGCATTCTGGCAGAGTGTGCTGCCAGGGAACGCGGCAGTACCTTGTTGCCCTACTCCATGCAGCAGCCTCATGTGCTACCCCAACATTTAGAGCCAGAAGCCCTGCTTGTCCTGGGGCTGACTGCCTTAGTGCTGGCAGATATACCTTCAGATCAGCGTGTTTCAAATTGAGGAATTGTCCGAGGACGGGAAGTGCCTGCGGGATTGCGAACTGGGAGGATGCGCTTTTGTGGGGACTGCTTTGAGGGAGAGGGGCGATCGCTTGTCAGGGATTCGCCCCTTAGTTCTGCTGCGTGAGGAGGAATGGCGACTAGGATAAAGAGGCGATCACTGTTGACGGTGTAGAGGTTTTCGGCGGTGCAGAGGAATCCGTGAGCTTCGAGTTCTGTTTTGCAAGATATTATAGACGAGCGATCGAGGCATTGCCCCAGTGAGTTTCCAGGAATACTGCTGGGATCAGCTCATCAAGAATAGTATTTATGTACCATACTGAAGATTGCCTGATCAGCCTCATCTGTGCCCAAGGTGCCTGTTTTCGGTACGATGCAGCGATGCAGCCCTTCAACCCAGATGAGTGTCGAGAAGTTTGCCCTCACCTTGCAGCAATGGGTAGCTTTGGCCAATCTCAACCGATTTTCTGCTTCACCTAGAGGTCTCAAGAAGATCGCTGCCAAACCCGTTTATGATCCCAAACATCCTCATGTTTCTACAGCACGGTTGCTAGAGCAGCAAAAGACAGCAATTCCAAATTCAGATTTTGACAAGCGGTCAGGGCATCTTTATGACCAGTTAAGGTCTCTAGAGAATACAGATGAGGTGAAAACAATCACAATCGAAAAGTCGAATAAATCTTCAAAGGAACTGTATCGCTATCGATACGTGAATCAGATTGCGCTGAGGGGGACTCAGCCAGCCCTGAACGTCAATTGGTGTGAGCTAGTCGTCACACGCCAAGGCGATGGCAAACTCCTCTATGAAAATGCATTTATTACCCGGCATGAACTCACCGAAGCGAGTGTGCCCTTAGTCACAGTGGCAGGTCGATGCCGCTGGAAGACAGAAAACGAAAATCATAATGTGCTCAAAACCAAGGGTTATCACTTGGAGCATAACTTTGGGCATGGTCAAAACCATTTAGCAGCTTGTCTGCTGACGCTGAATCTATTGGCTTTCCTCTTTCACACTGTTTTACACCTGACGGATGCCGATTACCAACAAATTCGTCAAAAGCGGGGGACTCGTAAAGGGTTTTTCCAAGATATTCTCAGTCTGACCAAATATTTGCTCTTTGACTCTTGGCAATCCTTGATTGAGTTCATGCTCTATGGCTCACCGCCTATTCAAGCAGCAAACTCCTCTTAAGACTTTTTTGAATTTGGAATTGCTGTAGAAAGCACCTAATGAAACCGGACATGAGTTGATAACCAGTAAAATAGAAAAGTCCATATTGTGACAACTCATGCTGAAAACCATCGAAGGCTTTTATCAAAATGGGCAGATTCAACTTACCGAAGAGCCGCAAGAAATTGGCGATCGCACCCAAGTTCTTGTAACCTTCCTAGAACCTGGAAAAGTCGATCCAGATAAACTGCGTCAATGGATCGATCGCTTAGAAACCATTGCAGGTATCCAGCAAGGTTTTGAAGAACTGGATGCCGCACAAACTCGACCGATGGGGGACTTCATCCAAGAAATGCAGCAGAAATATGACATTTCAGGTTGAACTCACGCCCATTGCCGAAGCTCAAATTGAAGCTGCCTATCGTTGGTACCGAGAACGGAACCCTGAATTCACCGATCGCTGGTTCCGCAGCTTGATGAATGCGATCGCAAAGCTCCAAGAAAAACCTCGACGTTGCCCCTTAGTCATTGAACATAAAATTTTCCCAGAAGAAGTCCACCAATTACTTCATGGAAAATCTAAAAACCTCTATCGAGTTTTATTTGCCATTCGAGACACTACAGTATTCGTTTTGTACGTCCGCCATCACGCCCAAGCGCCGATGACCATTGATGGGTTAGAAAATGAAAGTTGAAACACTCAAACGACGATTAAACGAAGTCGTCCATCGATGATCTGGTTTCTTTTAAGTCAAATCTTGACGATTCAAACCCTGCGATTGCCACGGACAGAAAGCAAAAC
>JAAUOQ010000096.1 GCA_012034795.1 Leptolyngbyaceae cyanobacterium CRU_2_3 | reverse complement strand
GTCAAGCGATTGTCCATTTATCCCAACAGCCTGCCTCGCTAGGCAAAGCATTTCATCTAGTCAGTTCCCATGCATTACCCTTCGCGAACTGGTGAATCAAATTCGATCGCTTGGCTACTCGATTCAATGGACTGACTACGATCACTGGCAAACCCGATTAATTGAGGCGGCAAATCCCAGGATAGATAATGCGCTGAGTCCTTTACTATTTCTCTTAACCGAATGGGGAATCAATTCCAAAACACTCTATTTAGAGACAGCGGCTTTGGTGTCTCACACCCTTAACGATGACAATACCTTAGCTGGATTAACAGGAGCAGAGATTTTCTGCCCCCCAATTAGCGCCAAACTGCTCCACGCGTATCTCGTTTACTTAGGACTGGGGCAAATGTCTTCGGTGTCCGGTAATTAACATCAACCCATGTTAGGTATAAATCTATGGAACGATTGAAAGGACAGGCAAACGGAATTGCGTCCTCTGAGACAGGTCAGGATAGCTATTTCAGCCGACGGCAACTCAGAGGAAACGCGAATGGAGGTCTTTTGTGGGCATTTGGTGTGGGTTCTGTCATTGCAGGGAACTTCTACGGTTGGAACTACGGCTTAGTAGAAGGCGGATTTTGGGGGCTTACTATGGCTACCCTGCTGATGGCGGTGATGTATCTCTGTATGGCTTACAGTCTTGCTGAACTGTCAGCAGCCTTGCCCTATGCAGGGAGCCTATACTTATACACTCGCAATGCTTTTGGCTCTTACTGGGGATTCATTTGCGGTATTCTCGTTACCATCGAGTACATCTTGGCCACTGCGGCACTCGTCTTTGGTTTGGCAAATTATCTAAAGTTGGTGGTTCCTGGTATACCTACCTCGCTGGCGTGGTTGCTATTTTACGTTGTTTTTGCAGCAATCATCATCCAGAGTCTGGAACTCACAATGTATGCCAGTCTTTGGCTAACCGTACTTGCCATTGTTATATTAGTTCTATTCTACGGCAGCGCTTTAGTAACACAGGCGTTTCGTCCAGAATTGCTTTTTAATATTCCTGCGGATACTGGTCAATCTGCAAATTGGTTGCCAAAAGGTTGGCAGGGTGTATTCTCAGCAGTTCCCTATGGTATTTGGTTTTATCTGGCTATTGAGATCTTACCATTGACCAGCGAAGAAACCAAGGACGTACCCAAAAGCATGCCAACAGGATTGATTACAGCGATGTTTACCCTGATCGCTCTTTCTCTCCTCACTCTAGCGCTAAATACAGGGATAGGAGGTGGTGCGATCGTCATCGCTCAATCGAGTGTTCCGCTGGCAGATGGATTAGAGGTTTACCTGGGAAAGGAATTCGTTAGTTTTTTGACGATACCGATCGCCATCATTCTGGGTTTTGCTGCTAGTTTGCCGACTCAAATTTATGGCTATAGTCGTATCCTCTTCTCACTCTCACGAGCCGGATATATACCGCGCTGGATTTCAGTGACTAACCATAACGCTGTCCCCAATCGAGCCGTGATCCTCGGTACAGGCATTGGCATGCTTTGTATCCAGATTCTTGACATTGGTAGTGAAGTAGTAGACGCAGTTATTTTAAATATGACAGTTTTCGGAGCGGTGCTCTCGTACATTCTGGTCATGTTCAGCTACATTAAGCTCAAGATTAGCCGTCCTGATTTGCCAAGACCCTACAAAAGCCCATTGGGTAATGTGGGAGCCATGATCGCCGCTCTCTTGGCAATTTTTGCGCTGGTTGCCTGTTTGTTTAAACCTGCCTATCAAGCTGGGATTTGGGGCATCCTGATTGTTCTAGCGATCGCTACTCTCTATTACTTTTTCTTCAGTAGACATCATCTAGTGACTCAATCTTCTGATGACAAGTTTTACACTCTGTAGATCTTGGTTTCCCCAATTGTGATACCAATTTGAATTGGCTATGGCAATCCCAAATCAGTCATGAGAAAATCGAAAAGGGGGTGGAGGGGGTAACGGACCCCTCTACCCCCTTCTCACAAATCAGTTAGGACTGCTATAAAAACCTAGGAGCGATCGCTTTTGAGATTTTTCTTCTGCCCAGATGGCTTAATGCATAGAGCCAGTAAATTACTCCATGCGGTGATAGTCATTGGCTGAGTCATCACTGATCTAGCAGCAGTACTCAAAGCCTGGATTTTTTGTCCTGCTTGATGCTCTTGCCAAGCTCTGTGAATCAGGAGTTGTTGAATGTGCTCTCCAGCTTTCATTGCCTCTTTCTCGGAACTTTGAGGCAGCGCCGGTGGACAACCCCGCTGGATGTCGTCACTCCCTTGAAGTCGTCGCTGACGTTGCAACTCAACTGCTATCATGCTGAAAAATTCACGCTCACTATTGCTTTGAATATGAGTAATTGAGGCATCATGAAGCCGATACTGATAAAAGACTTCAGGCAAATAGTAAACTCTGCACATTTCTCCAATTCGCAACTGCACATCAATGTCTTCTGCTGTTTTAAAGTAATGCCGACAGCCTTCTATGGCTCTCAGGACTTGAGTACGCACAGCAAAAGTACAAAAATGAGTTGAGGTTATGCCATTCTGCAACTCATGGGTAATTTCTTGAGGTGCGTTGTGCGGTTGAAATTGAGTGATTAAACGGTCATTAGTATTGAGGGTTGAAAACCCACCACAGACCGCACCATAGTCTGGATGTTTGGATAGCCAATCTACTTGTGCCGATATTCGCCCCACTGGATATTGGTCATCAGCATCGCAGCGCATCACAATATCAGATTGTACTGCGGCTAATCCTGTGTTGAGAGAGGCTGAAATTCCTTTTCCAGGGCCGTCTACAACTCGGATTCGATGATCCTGGACAGCTAACACTTTATTCAGCGAGCCATCAGTAGAACCATCGTTAACCACGATAACTTCTAAATCAACGGTTTGCTCTTGCAAAATTGAATCCAGAGTACCTGATATGAATGCCTCAGCGTTATACATGGGTATAACTACACTCACTAACGGCATAATATCTCTTTCCTCATGGTGCTGGCTAAATAGAAGTACTGGCTGAATAGTATGGCTTAGCTGAATCCAGTGGATCGTATTGTTTATCGGGACACGGCAATGCCATGTCCCGATAGAAGGGTATTTATATTTAACTTAAGCTCTATGAGACACCAGCACAAGACTCAACTTTCAAGAGAGGCATAGGCTTACCGTCGAAATGTGAAGGAATCTCAGCATCCATGAGGCTCATAATGGTAGGGGCAAGATCAACAGCTTGTCCATCCGGGATGCTAGAACCTGGTTCAATTCCAGGACCTTTAGCCATCAGGAACCCTCTCGATAAATAGTGCCCCCCAGTGCGGTCATAAACCACAGGACCAATGCGTCCACAATCAGGGCTATCCAGCACGTCGCTAACCCCTGGTTTCCAAAGCACCACGAGATCGGAATCTGGCAACTTAGGATCGTTGTCAGCAGGCGATCGCCGTGTCCGCACCACCTCCTCTACAATCGGCTCTCCTGTTCTGGCATCTTTGACTCGATAGAGGAATTGCGTAATCTCTTCACACAGGGCATCGTACTCAGAAGGTTTGACAATGCCATTTTTCTCCCGTCCTGCCAAATTGATCCGGATATGACCATCTGAGAAAGCCGGTAGAGCAAATGCTTTCATGTGAGGCCAAGCAGAGGTATACCACATGCCAGGCATCCAGCTTAAGTTAGCGGATTGTCCTTCTAACTTAGACATGTCTGTCAATTGAGGCTCTGGCCAAAACGGGAAAACAGTCCAGGCAGCAATTTTTGACCAGGCGCTGCATCAAGGTCGGATTGGCAAGGGTTGATGTTTTAAAGATCTCAACGGGCCAGGGTGCAGAAGCGTCAGTGATGATGGGCGGAGGCACCTCTCCTACTTTGCCTTTCCCCCGTGCTAGCGCTACTTTGCCAGGGAAGCTAAATCGGTAGAGCAATTCTGGCAAGAACACGAGGCTAAACAAGTCCGTGTTGTTGGCAGCGATGCCGTGGACTGCATAGACAAACACATAGGCATCTTCGGGAACTTCGGCAAGAATTTCTCCAACTGCTGCATCTACAGCTTCGTAGCAAGCCAGCATGGGATCTTTAGCTGGATCGTTGTCGTTCCGGAAGTGGGAGTAGAGCGGATGATCGGACTGGCTGAGGTACCAGAAATTATGACCTGCACTGTGGGTTTCACCAAACGTGGTCAAGAACAGATCCCAATCTTCTCGCTTCATTAGGTCGCGAATAATCTCTGATCGCGTGGCGACCGCATCCTTAATTCCCTTTTCTACCCACTCCTCATACTTTTTATCCCACCAGAACCCAGCATCCTTATAGAACACGGGATGTTCACCATACTTTTGAATAATTTCTGGCAGGAGTTCAGGGGGACTGGAACAGTTGTCCGTTGCGGGAAAGTGTCCTCCCCAACCCAGGATTTGTGGCCCATTCGCCTTGTCGTACAGTGAAGCAGACAGTAGGTCAAACACAACGACGCGGCGATCTTCCATCAAGCCATAGAAAGGGGGATACTCCTTGAAATCGTAGGCTCCTCTAATGTCGAGGCTCATTTCATAGGTATCTGGATAAAATTTTTCAATGCCCCAATAGCCTGTTTTGTTGTTGGTGCAGCCCGTCCAAGTGTTTGCCCAGAGCCGTTCAGTAATGGAGGTTTCTCTGACTTGATCGCAGTACGTGACCGTGTTGGTCAGATGTCCGTAGGCACCTTGGCCACGAAGCTGGTTCAGGTTTTTGAGGTGTCCCTGATCCATCCACTTTTCCATGACCCGAAAATCAGCCGCATCTAGCCCAATAGCAATCACACGCTTTTTCATGATTGTTCTCCGTTAGAAACCCTTTATAACCTTTGGAATCAACCTTTTGACTGACCTATTGCTTAACCTTCCGATCAGGCTTTTTGCACTACTTCTGGTAGTGGCTTCAAGATAGAAGCGGTCAATAGTTTCCAGCCTTCTGCTGCGAAAGGCAGCACAGTAATTGCCTTGATTCCATAAAGACTCGCTGTCCCACGTTGACCACTGTTGAAAGCCCACCAACCATACTGGAGCATAAAGCGGTGCTGAGATGCTGCATCTTTAGTGGGACGCCAAGGCTCTTCTGCCTCGAAGTATCCTTCAATGCCGCGCCGTAACCAGGCTCTTTCACAAATCTCTCTGGCCGCTTGCCGCTGTAAAACTCCGTTTTGTTCACTGATAGAACTCTTGAGTAGTCGATATCTTAAAACTGTGTTTTCAAGATTGGCCAACTCTCCAATTTCACCTAATTTTAGCCATACATCTAAATCCTCAGCGCAGGCTAAGGTTTCGTCATATCCACCAATTTGGATGAGTGCTGCCCGACGAATCATGGCACAGGGATTGCAAATACTGCCATGACCTGCCAAAGCTAATTGCTGAATTTGTTGATCATGCTGAGGCAGAGGGAGGCGGGTGAGAAAGCGTCCTTTCTCGTCAATTAAATCATGGACACCTCCGACACAGACGACGTTGGGGTTTGCTTGGAGAAATTTGACTTGCAAGGCAAACCGCTCTGGCAAAGCAATGTCATCCGCATCCATAACTGCAACATATTCACCGATGGATTGTTCTAATAGCTCATTCCTGGTGCGAATGACGCCTTGATTTTCCCGGCTGATGAGGCGAATACGTTTGTCTTTGGCGGCATACTCCTTCAAAATCTTTAAGGATGCATCCGTTGAGCCATCATCTAGAATAATAAATTCAAAATCTTCAAAAGTTTGTGACAGAATACTTTCTATTGCTTGACCAACATAGCGTTCAGCATTATAAACAGGCATTAAAACTGAAATTGGGGGCTGAGGGTTCATAGTAAATCACCTGAAAATTTCAATAGGTATGGACTAAGAACTATAGGTACTAGCCAACTGCACTAGTTAAAGAAAAGAAGTTGAAATAATAAAAGCCTGCCACCACTAAACTGGCCAAAGCAATGACGGGTAGATCAACTTCGGGTTGCCAAATGGAAAGCCGAGCAAAAAAGATAGCCTTCAGTGGGTAGAGAATCCAAGCAAAGCAAGCGATTCCCACAATTACCCCAGTTTCTCCCCACAAATAGCCGCCCACAATCATGGCGGTTAGCTCTATTCCCACCTGAATTGCTAGCAGACTTGTCATGGTGAGTGTTTTGCCCATTGCCATTAGAGCGTTGTCATAGGTAAAGATGAGGACTCCAACCAGGGAATTAACGGGGAGAACCTTCAGCATCCAGCCCGCCCTAGCATAGCGATCATCGTAGAGAAAATTAATGAGTTGCTCTCCAAACACCATCAGGAAGAGTGAAGCAACCCAACTGCCTGCGATTAAAAAAAGACGAGTCTTTCGCAGCGCAGCATACAGTTGTTCGGGTCGCTCCCGAATCAACTCGGAATAAGACGGGAATAAGACTTTACTACCCAGCTTCATGATCGTCTCATTGACGAGCCGAGCCATAGTAACTGCAACTGTATAGATGCCGAGTGCCTTGGTATCCAGTATTCCTCCGATGACGAGACGATCGCCCTGTCCGGCAAAAAATGTCAAGACGGTACTCAGGAAAATCCATCGACCAAATTGCTGAAGGGATCTAAAAGCTTCTCCATCCCAATGAAACCGATTTTTTTCTCCTTTCAGATAGGTGTGACTGAGCACCATTTTGGTTAAAGCCCCAACAATGCCACCGCCGACCAGTGCCCAGACTGATGGGAACAGCAAAGCCCAGACCAGCATAACGATGAGTCCCAGGACATAAGAGCCCAGTTCAAGCAGGGTTAATCTACCCACTGCTAGGCGACGATTTTCGGTGGCTAACTTTGTAGAGCTAAATCCAGCGATTAAGGCAGTTATCCCACTCACAGGCAATAGTTGTAAGAGCATCGGCTCGTGATAGACCTGCGATGCAGGGAAAGCAATTGCACAGGCAAAAAGCCATAGCATGATGCCTCGTCCGACTTGAACTGTCCAGGCCGTGTTGAGAAATTCAGGTTCATCCCCGCGCTTGTTTTGGATAATGCCCGGAATAATCCCAATATCCGAGAACATTTCTAGTCCCATCAGAAACACCTGAACCAGCGACATTAGCCCAAATGCTTCAGGGAATAATAACCGGGTTAGGACAAGGTTGCCACCCAAGCGCAGAACGTACTGCGTCCATTCGCCAGCAAGTGTCCAAGCTGAACCGCTAATCGCTCTCTTTTTGAGGGATGCCGATGCGGGCGATGGCTCCTTGTCAGATTCAAGTGGTGAGTCTCCTGCTTCTGTCCTAGACATTTGATTCTCCTGGCAACTTGAATAATGATGCAATAGCTATGAGAAAGTTCATAATCCTGTGCACCATGTTCCACCCTGATTGACCTATTATCTCTGGCATGGTTGGCTCTGGCATGGTTAGCAAAAGTTCAACCGCCTGTGTATTACCCATCAAATCCTAAAGGCGCAGGATAAAACTACCAGACCCGTAGATCTTCACTTATTCTTTGTGTCTGATTGGAGTTATTTTGAGCGATCGTAAAGCTCAGTCGATTGCTAATAGGTATTTTTAGCACAATTCATTCGCGGAAAATGCCCTAAAGCCCAGATAAAGGGCGCACATCGTGCTAGGTTTGCGAAGGTTTTGAAAGAATTGTGATCTACAAAGCTTCGGTAAAGTGAAGCTTCATCTAAAGATTTTCTCTAAAAGCGGAAATCTCAGTTTTCCACCTTTAGATATTGTGCAGGAGATATTGTGCAGGCTAAACTCTAGGGCTGTTTGACATCGGCAGAGGGGTTGGCAATGCCTAGGACATTTGGATCGATCGCAGCATCGATGACATCCAATAGCGAAAGATCCAGAGAATCTGGGGGCGTTTTGGATACAGCGGAGTTGTCAGGTTCTGGAGCAGTGGGGGTTGCTTCTGCGGGTAGAGGGGCGACTTGAGGTTCATCCAGGGAAGCCGCTACTTCTTTAATGCCGCGAATCGGCAGGTTTGCTGTTAGTATGGTTGTCCGCTGATCGCTCTCTAGCGAGAACTCAGAATGATCTGGGTCAATTTCCACATAGCGCGATACGACTTCCAGAATCTCCTGCCGCATTTTTTCTACAACTGCTGGAGATAGATCTGTGCGATCGTGCGCCAAAAGAATTTGTAGGCGGCGTTTGACCGTCTCGCGGCTGGTCTTTTGGGCGGCACCGCGCGAGAAGAGTCGGTCAAGAAGTTCTTGTAACATGGGCAGACATTTGAACGGCATGGATGGGAAAAGCAGGAGAAGAAGATGAAAAGCCTACTCGCTAGGCTGAAATAGGCGGCGGAGGCGAGAGAAAAAGTGGTCGGGAGGAGGAGTCAGATCCAGGAAAGGCACCTTTTCACCTTCTAGACGACGAACAATATTTTGTAGTGCCTGCCCTGCCAAGCTTTGCTGACTGGGTTCTGACGCTAAAACTAAGGGTTCCCCTCGGTTTGTAGAGACAATCACTTTTTCATCATCTGGAATCACGCCGATGAGGGGAATTGCTAGAATTTCTTGCACATCTCTGACCGACATCATTTTGTCTTGTGCCACCATAGCTGGTTTGATGCGGTTGATGATCAGATGAGCATTGCGAATGCCATTTGCTTCCAGCAAGCCAACAATCCGATCGGCATCCCGCACAGCCGAAATTTCAGGCGTCGTCACCACCAGAGCTTCTTTGGCAGGGGCGATCGCATTTTGAAAACCCTGTTCGATTCCTGCCGGAGAATCGATCAAAATATAATCGTATTTCTTATCTCCCAACATTCCGACTAACTGCTTCATTTGCTCGGCAGTAATCGCATCTTTCATCCGAGTTTGGGCCGCCGGTAGCAGTACCAAACGCGACTGCCGCTTATCTTTCACCAAAGCTTGTTCCAGGCGGCATTCTCCAGCGAGAACTTCCAATGCCGTGTACACAATGCGATTTTCTAAACCCAGCAGCAAGTCCAAATTTCTCAAGCCGAAATCAGCGTCGATAACGGCAACACTGCGCCCCCGCTTCGCTAACGCCATGCCGAGATTGGCTGTGGAGGTGGTTTTTCCCACTCCGCCTTTCCCCGATGTAACAACAATAATCCGAGCCATAAGTGAGTTGATAGTTGACAGTTGACAGTTGACCTGGGACAGTTGAGAGTTGAGAGTTGACAGTTGACCTGGGACAGTTGAGAAAAGTTTTGAGAAAGGATTGGGGCAAGTACGTGTTGAGTGTTGAATTAAGAACTGTCTTTAACTCAAAACTCAAAATTTAAAACTCAAAACTCCTTACCGATTACCGATTACCAACTACCAATTACCAATTAATCATTACCTGCCATTAACTGCGATTTGTCGAAATCAGAGGCCCTGCCGATCCGAATTCCTTGAGGTGTCACGTAGGCCACTTCCGGGTAAAACTGAGCGGGCGAAGTTTCTGGTCCTCTGGCAACGTACTTAGCAATCCTAATCAGCATCGGTTCCATCTGCAAGGCTACGATCGCGCTTTTGACATTGCCGCCAGCGCCTGCGTGAACGGTTCCCCGCAAACGGCCCCAAACTAGAATATCGCCTCCAGCGATCACCGACCCGCCAGGATTGACATCTCCGAAAACTATCACAGTTCCAGGATGCCGAATTTCTGCGCCCGATCGTACTGTCATCTGCAAATATAATGGTTCGGCGAGGGACTGAGGTTTGGCGTCGGAATTTTTGTTGAGGGAAGGAACGGGGGGGCTGCTGTTCGACACAATAGCCTGCGGTAGCTGCGGCAACGGCTGTTTGGCGGCGGCTGGTATGGACTCGCTTGAGTTGGAGTTCGACTTCTGCAAGGGAATCGGCGATTTCTTGCAATTGGCGGATATCTAAGAGTCGATCGTTCCCCATCAATTGTACTTCGGCGTTTGCCTGCCAAAAACGTTCTCCAGCATTCAGCCTGACTTTTAGCTGCTGTACGAGTTCCGTCCAGGTAGAGGCTGCTGTTTGGGATTCGCCGCTGTTGCTTTCTGGGGGCAGCAGCAACATTAGCTGTCCGTCTTCGGTTTTGAGCCGGACTTGCAATTCTAGACTAACTTCCGGCGCTGTGGCGACTCTAGGGGAGGCATTGGGTATCATGGGGGCTAATCTGAGTTCGGGTAAGTACAAAGTAATATTAATATTAGCTTGAGTTGTCAGTTGTCAATTATCAGTTGTCATGAGTCATCAGTCATTAGTTATTGGTTATTCTTCCTTGGTCTGTTGTCTGGCATATATTGTTTTTGTATCGATTGCGTCAGGGCCGGGGCGAAGCATTCGGATACAAAGATTGAATTTTATTTCAGGAATTGTCGCGCGAATGCTTCGCCCCTACCAATATTTACAAATCTGTACAAATGATGCTAGTGGCTGCGATATTAACTATCAACTATCAACTATCAACTATCAAATCTCAACTATCAACTATTAACTCATGCAGCAAATAGAACGGTATCGCGGCAGTCTTCTCGGTTTAGCAACGGGCGATGCTTTGGGAACAACTTTAGAGTTTCATCAACCCGGAACTTTTGCGCCGATCGAGGATATGATTGGTGGCGGTCCATTTCGACTGCAACCGGGAGAATGGACTGACGATACTTCAATGGCACTTTGTTTGGCTGAAAGCTTAATTGTCAAACAAGGTTTCGATCCGATCCATCAGTTAGAAACTTATTTGCGGTGGAGTCGAGACGGACATTTAAGCAGTAACGGCAAATGTTTTGATATTGGCAATACCGTGCAACAAGCACTGTGGAATTTTAAAGAGACAAGAAAGCCTTATTGCGGTTCTACTGATGTTTGGAGTTCGGGCAACGGTTCGATTATGCGCTTGGCTCCCGTGCCTTTATTTTATGCTAAACATCCTCTGGAAGCAATAGCAAAATCTCAAGAAAGTTCGAGAACAACTCACGCTGCTACTACTTGTTTGGATGCTTGCAGGTATTTTGGCGGTTTAATTGTTGGGGCAGTGAATGGAGTTGCTAAAGATGAGTTGCTTTCAGAAAGATATTGCCCGATCGAGCGTTATTGGGAATCCTACCCGATGGTAGAAGAAATTGATGAAATTGCTGCGGGTTCTTTTAAATTGCGACAACCTCCAGAAATTAAAGGTACGGGTTACGTCGTGAAGTCTTTGGAAGCAGCACTGTGGGCGTTTTATCGGAGCGATTCTTTTGAGGAAGGATGTTTGTTAGCGGTGAATTTGGGCAACGACGCCGATACAACTGGTGCGGTTTACGGACAGTTGGCGGGCGCTTTTTACGGAAAAAATGGCATCCCGGAAAAATGGCGATCGCGCTTGGCAAACGCGCTTTAATTGAATCTTTTGCCGATCGGCTTTTGAATTGTCTCGATCGATCGAATAGATGATTGTTAAGATTCAGCGATTGAAGATGATTGTTAAGATTCGGCGATTGAAAATGATTGTTAAAGAAGTATTTTCCAATAAAAAGTCAATGGAAAATAATCCTAAACTCAAACAAAAATTTTTAAACAGGAAAATCAATTGATTTTGAGTTGGATGAACATTAAACTAAGGATTAATCGAACATGAA
>JAAUOQ010000521.1 GCA_012034795.1 Leptolyngbyaceae cyanobacterium CRU_2_3 | reverse complement strand
TATCGAAAACTTACGAGTAGCCTATTCCATGCATGGAATAGGTGCAGGCACGGAAGACGCCATCGCCCATCACTCCGTTTGGGCAGTCGATGGGGTTTCTCTGGATCTGGCTGCGGGTGAGCGGCTGGGACTGGTAGGTGAATCGGGCTGCGGCAAATCGACTTTAGGACGAGCAGCGATGCGGCTACTCCCCGCCTCAACGCAAATTGAGGGCAAGGTCAACTTTGCAGAGGAGTCTGTGTTCAATTTTTCGCCCGAACGATTGCGCCAGTTTCGCGGTGAAGCGGTCTCACTGATCTTCCAAGATCCGATGACCCGCCTCGATCCCCTGATGACGATTGGACAACATTGTGTGGAGACGTTGCGGGCACACCAGCCTCAGCTTTCGCGACAACAGGCCAAAGAACGGGCGATCGCCACGTTAGAAGCGGTCAAGATTCCAGCCAGTCGCTGGTTCCAGTTTCCCCATGAGTTTAGTGGTGGCATGCGGCAACGGGCAGCGATCGCCCTGGCTCTTTTGCTTGATCCCAAGCTGATTGTGGCCGATGAACCAACCACCAGCCTGGATGTGACGGTATCGGCTCAAATTTTGCAGGAACTGACTCGCCTCTGCAAAGAGCGCCAGATGGGACTACTGCTGATTTCTCATGATCTAGCAATGGTAGGGGGAATATTGTGACCGAATTGCAGTGATGTACGGCGGCAAAGTCGTTGAAGCGGGTGCAACCTCATCGGTTCTGACTCAGCCACAGCATTCCTACACTCAGTCTCTTTTGAAATCGGCTTTGCATCTTCAGGCAGGGGGCGGAACGCTAAAGCTTGAGTTGCCCGTTGCTACTTCTGCGTCGGGCACTTCTGCGTCGGGCACTTCTGCGTCGGGCACTCCTGCTGAAAGCACCGCTGTGCCGCTTCTACGAATTCAAAATCTTCAACAACATTACACCCTTGAGCAAAATTTCTTAGCTCGGTTGTTTTCCAACCAGGGCGATCGCCAGATCAAAGCCTTAGATGGGATTACGCTAGATCTTTATGCTGGAGAAATTTTAGGGCTGGTGGGTGAATCGGGTTGTGGTAAGAGCACATTATCGCGCACGATTTTGCAATTGATTCGTCCAACGGCGGGACAAGTAGAGTTTTTGGGGCAAGAGCTAACGGAATTATCGCCTCAAGCTTTGCGACAACAGCGACGGCAAATGCAGATGATCTTTCAAGATCCTCATGCTTGCCTCAATCCCCTCATGACAGTGGGGGATAGCATTGCTGACCCGTTATTGATTCATCAGTTGGCTGATCCCGCCTCGGCCAGCCAGCAGGCAAAGCAGATGTTGGAGCGCGTTGGGCTAACACCAGCGGCAGATTTCTGCGATCGCTACCCCAAAGAGCTATCTGGCGGGCAGCAGCAGCGAGTGGCGATCGCCCGTGCTCTGATTACTCACCCTAAACTGCTAGTTTGCGATGAGCCAGTCAGTATGCTAGATGCTAGTGTTCAAGCACAAGTACTGGACTTAATGCTAGAACTAAAGCAGGAGTTTGAACTGACTTATCTCTTCATCACCCATGATCTATGGGTGGCGAGGTTCCTGTGCGATCGCATCGCTGTGATGAATGCAGGCAAAATCGTCGAACTGGGAGAGACAGAGGAGATCTTTACCCATCCCCAACACCCCTATACCCAAACTCTGCTGACGGCAGCCCCGCTTTTGTCTCGCCTGTAGCCCTCTTTGCCAGCCAACCCCTCTTTAGCCAGCTAACCCAGTCGGCAAACCCGCATGGATGTAATCCGCATGAAATCTTAAGAGCCTCACAAATATCTGCCAATATTGGCAGCCCGTCTCTAAGAAAATCTCTGGTAAAGAGTAAATTTTAGAGACAGATTTTGTGTAGTATCTTTAAGGTGCTTGATTTTGTCTTCGCTCAACTTCACCACTATCTGACTTAGCAGGCTTATATAGGCTGTCCATGTTTGGTTTAATTGGTCATCTCACGAGTTTAGAACACGCCCAATCTGTCGCCAAAGACTTAGGCTATCCCGAATACGCGGATCAAGGACTGGATTTTTGGTGTAGCGCCCCACCGCAAATTGTTGACACAATTAGGGTGACTAGTGCTACCGGGCAACAAATTGAAGGACGCTACGTTGAGTCTTGTTTTTTGCCGGAAATGCTAGCAGCCCGACGCATTAAGGCTGCCACCCGAAAAATCATCAATGCGATGGCACATGCCCAAAAAAAACGGCATTAACATCACCGCATTGGGTGGATTCTCATCAATTATTTTTGAAAACTTCAACCTCAATCAAATTCAACAAGTTCGCAATATTAAGCTGGAGTTTGAGCGATTTACGACTGGAAATACCCATACGGCTTACATTATTTGCCGCCAAGTCGAACAAGCATCCAAGGAAGTAGGGATTGAGCTTTCTAAAGCAACGGTAGCCATTTGCGGAGCGACAGGTGATATTGGCAGTGCCATTTGCCGTTGGCTCAATTCGCGAGCCGATGTAGCAGAGCTATTGCTGGTTGCCCGTAATCCCGATCGCCTGCAAGCCCTACAAGAAGAACTAGGTCGAGGAAAAATCTTGCCGCTAGAAGCAGCGCTGCCAGAAGCGGATATTGTGGTTTGGGTAGCCAGTATGCCAAAGGGAGTTGAAATTGACCTCACTCGGCTGAAGCAACCTTGCTTGATGATCGATGGCGGCTATCCTAAAAACTTGGCGACGCTGATTCAATATCCAGGTGTGCATATTCTCAATGGCGGCATTGTGGAGCACTCGTTGGACATTGATTGGCGAATTATGAATATCGTCAATATGGAGATTCCAGCCCGTCAACTCTTTGCTTGTTTTGCTGAATCCATGCTGTTGGAATTTGAAAAGCTCTACACTAATTTTTCCTGGGGCAGAAATCAAATTACCCTGGAAAAATGGATTTGATTGGTCAAGTCTCACTCAAGCATGGGTTTCGACTTTGCTGACCGTCAGTGGGTAGCTGACCGTCAGTGGGTAGCTGACCGTCAGTGGGTAAATGTGAATGGGTAAATGTAATTTTTAAAGAAAATTAGAAAAATCTCAGCCTAAAGTCTCAACTT
>JAAUOQ010000095.1 GCA_012034795.1 Leptolyngbyaceae cyanobacterium CRU_2_3 | reverse complement strand
CTCTCGTCACGGAATGCCGCAATCAAAGCATGATGATTTCAATTGAACTATTTCAACATGACACTTTACCCTTAGTTTAGATAACGTGACTGCAATTGACGGGCGAGGGCGGGTCAGATTTAGCTTTCGTCATTTCAGCAGATCGCTGGACAAACCCGCCCCAACCAGAACCTAGTTTGCAGGCTGATCTGTAGATTGCCCCGCAGGCGGTTCAGTCTCTGAACGAGTCGAATTCCCAATGCTCGAACTAACTGATCTTCGGTCACACCCAGTTTGGTCGCTGCGCCCGTAATATCGAGTGGAGAACGGCGACCTTCCGGACGGCCCGCACCATTGCGATCGCCATTGCCCGATTGATCTGGCATACCCAATGCTTGCTTAAGCTGATCTTCAGTCACGCCAAGTTGAGCCGCCACAGCTTGAAAATTAGGACGGGTACGGGGGCGAGAGGGTTCTCCGGTCTGGGGATCGATCGTGATCCCAAAAGCTTGGGTCAATTGCTCTTCGGTCACACCCAACTGGGTTGCTGCCTCTTGCAAGTTAGGACGAGGACGGTCATGAGGGCGACGTTCGCTCCCCTCTGGTTGAGCAGGCACTCCCAATGCTTCTTTTAAGGCAGTTTCAGTGGTTCCTAATTCTTCCGCAGCAGCGGCAAAATCAATCCGGCGGTGCCGCTCTCCAGGTTGTGGTTCTCTAGGCTGCTGCTGGGATGAGTTTTGGGCTAAATCTTGAGATGAATTTTGGGCTACCAGATTTGCTGGGCTAGCCGTGGTTTTGGCGGAAACAGCACAGCCAGTTGCTCCTATAATCAACAGAGAAAATGTAGACAAAATCCACAAGCGGCGCATAGTCATAATTAGCTAATTCCCTTACCTAAGCAGGTTAAAGTGTTCTATACCTGTATTAGACTCGTGGAAAATGACGCCTGGGTTCGCCTCTAAATTACAGTCTTGTAATTTAGATAGTCCGTGAGTAGACTTATATTGGACAAGTGAGTCGAATGACATACTATCCGGGAAAATGAGTAGCCCTAAGATTGGTACTGAGATTGAAAAGTATCTCTAGACACAACGCCTAGAGATAGAGTGCTAGTAAATACAGAGCAGTTGTCCGAGATACTTGGCAAGTATTACATCAATTCTCTTACTCTCAATATTTGGGGAAACGATCGCTATGCGCAATTCATTTGGTACATTTTTTCGATGGATTTATAGACTTGATCGCATCGATACATTAGTTCTAACCATTGTTAGAGGGGGATATGCTAATACTCACCATATCTTACCCATACTGGAAGCTGAAGGGATAAATCTTCCAGTCAGTACCATTCAAAATTCATTGAATAAGCTAGAACGCAAGGGCTTGGTTCAAGCATTTTGGGATAAAAGGGGATATCAGTTTTACAGAGTTATGGAAGGCGATCGCTAAATTTTTAAGCACGAGCGTATTTGCAGCTTCATTCAAACCTATCCATGTCAGAGTTACTAACTTGAAGTGAAACTGAATACCTGAATGTAATACGGTTTATGCATGTTCTTTTTGTGGAAGACGAATCCAAAATTGCCAACTTTGTTCAGGCGGGATTGAAAGAACAAGGATTTGTTGTAGATTACTGCGATAATGGTGACGAAGGATACTTGCGAGCGAGCGATCATGAGTATGATGTTATCGTGCTCGATATTATGGTGCCTGGAAAAGACGGTTTGTCCATCCTCAAACATCTGCGCCGTTTAGGGAAAAATGTTCCCGTAATTTTGTTAACTGCTCGCAATGAATTAGATGATCGGCTGGAAGGTCTCAATCTTGGTGCAGACGACTACATTGCTAAACCATTTTTCGTAGAAGAATTAGCGGCTCGGATTCATGCTGTAGTTCGCCGCAGCGTTGGCGAACGCCAAAACTTACTCTCAGTAGGGACTCTGAAACTCGATCGCATCACCCGCGAAGTCACTTGTAATCAGCAAGTGGTTGAGCTGACGAGTCGTGAGTTTAACCTGGTGGAATATTTAATGCGATCTCCCGGAAGAGTCTTTACCCGTACTCAAATTCTAGAGCATGTTTGGGGTTACGATTTCAACCCCAATACCAATGTCGTTGATGTCTGTATTCAACGGATTCGTAAAAAAATTGATCCCATTGATGAAATGAGTTGGATTGAGAGCGTCAGGGGAGTAGGCTATCGTTTTCGTAAACCAGAGTAACCGTGAAATTTCGTTCGTTTAGATTGCGAATTGCTTTGCTATCGGCTACTCTGGCAGGCGCTGCTTTAGTGGGATTTGGCGTGGTAGCTTGGGGGTTAATTTACGATGCCAAAGTTAAGCGTTTGGATGCTAGGTTAGAAAATCAAGTGAGACGGTTAGTTCGTCCCCGCCCACAAGACTGGTGGCAATCGTTTGATGCGGCATTCCGCGCGAACTAGGAACCGATGCAAATACATCAATTTTCTGGTTGGTGGTTGGTGCAGATGGCAAAAGGTTTGATCAATCTACCCATAGAGCGCCTGACTTCGATGTTCAGCAGCTTCAGCAATTCTTCTCCTTTCTTGCTCCATTACCGGCCCCGCAACCCTCAGTTTTACCTTCTCCAGAGCAGCAGAAATTTCCATCTTTTGACAGAGGACAAGCCTCACAAGGACCCAACTCTCACATTGACCGTCTGCCCAATGGCGTGCTGCCAGAACCTCGGATTCTGACGCACCAAACACCCCAAAGGAGTTGGCGAATTGGTGTGATCAAGGGTCCCTTTTCCCAAGCGGCAATTGCTGTGAGTCTACAGACGATCGATGAGGAAATGGCTGTCATCCGCAATATTTTTCTAGTAGTCATTCCAGGAACCTTACTACTGGTGTCTGGTGGAGCCTGGGGGCTATCAGGAAGCGCGTTACGCCCCATTCGCAAATTGACTACGGTGATTCAACAAGTCACGGTGGCAGGGCTAGATCAACAAGTGCTAATGGGCACAACTGACATTGAATTTGTGGAGCTAATTCAGGTGTTTAACCAAATGTTAGAGCGTCTGGAACGTAGCTTTAAGCAGGCTTCTCGTTTTAGTGGTGATGCCGCTCATGAACTAAAGACGCCGCTGTCTATTCTCCAAGGAGAATTAGAACAAGCGCTCCAACAGGCAGAATCTGGTTCAAAGTCCCAACAAACGCTAGGTGATTTGCTAGATGAGGTGCGCCGTCTGAGTGGGATTGTCCGCAAACTCTTACTGTTGTCTCTAGCAGATGCTGGACAGATGAGTTTTTACAAAGTCCACGTCAATCTATCTGAGATGCTAACGATTATCGTTGAAGATATGGAGCTATTAGCACCCCACTTGGAGGTGCAGGCAGATATTGCTCAGGATTTGGTAGTGTGGGGCGATCGCGATTTGTTGACTCAAATCTTGCAAAATTTGGTGAGTAATGCGATCAAATACAATCTGCCCAATGGCTGGATTCATATTGCTGGTCGGCGACAGCAGACAACCGTACAAGTGACAATCACCAATGCGTCTAATACCCATTCCGGCTCGCGATCGCGATCGCATTTTCGATCGCTTCTATCGTAGCGACCCCGCCCGGACTCGTAAAGTAGAAGGGGTTGGGTTAGGACTCAGTCTATCGCGGGAAATTGCCCGATCGCACAAGGGTGACCTTGTGCTGGACTCAACTCCAACCGGTCAAACTGCCCTGACGCTAACTTTGCCCCGTCAGCACGGGTCAGATTGCTAATGTTACAAGCCATCAAGCCAAAGCATCTCCGCTAAGGCTGATAAACTGCGGATGAGCGGCTGACAAACTCAAGGCTTGAAGGAATATCTTGTTGTAAGCTATTGATGCAGTGATACAAGGCTAAATCCATTGGCACAGCAGATAGAGGAATCGTCATCTATGCAATCGCTTCAGCGCGTCCTGAAAAGCTTGAATGACTACCGCTGGCTCTCAGTGGGCGCAGGGGGCAGTTTGTTACTTTTGACGGTTGCCAATACAATCACACCTCAATTATTTCGCTGGGGAATTGATCAGGGTATTGCCAAACAAGATTTACAAATTGTGCTGTACAGCGCAGGGGCAATGGTGGTGGCAGCGATCGCTCGTGGACTCTTCAACTTTGGGCAAAGCTTTTGGGCAGAAGCGGCCTCTCAAGGCGTTGCCTATGATCTACGAAATAAGATTTTCAGCAAAATTCAAAACCTCAGCTTTAGTTATCATGATCAGGCACAAACCTCGCAACTGCTCACCCGCGTTACCAGCGATATTGAGCAGATTCGTACTTTCGTAGGGACGAGCTTGATTCAGGTGATTAGTGCCGTTGTGACACTAGTTGGTATTGCTGTTATTTTGCTGGTGATGGATTGGCAGCTAGCATTGATTACATTAACAGTAATACCCATCACAGGATGGTTATTGGCAAGATTTTTTACCCAAAATGGGCAACTCTTTCGGCAAGTTCAAGAACAGCTTGGTGATCTTAATGCTGTTCTCCAAGAGAATCTGATTGGGATACGAGTGGTCAAAGCATTTGTCCGAGAATCTGCTGAAGCAAATCGCTATACAGCGCTGAATAATGCTTTGGTCGTAACAAACATGAAAACGATCCGCGCCATTCGGAATACGTTTCCGTTCATCTTTCTCATGAGTAATTTGGTGACACTCGTGGTATTTGGCTACGGCGGAGCCAACGTCATCGCCGGTAGGTTTTCTGTGGGGGAGTTGGTCGCCTTCAACTCTTATCTATTGCTGATTCTTCAACCCGTCTTATTAATTGGCTTTGCAGCACCAGCTATTGCCCAGGCTGCTGCCTCTGCGGAGCGAGTCTACGAAGTTGTAGATGCAAAGATTGAAATTCGCGATCGCCCCAATGCCATTCCCTTTCAAACCTGTGGCGGTAGAATTACCTTTGAACATGTCTCCTTTCGCTATCCTGGAGCCACAACCGAGGCGCTCAGAGCAGTATCGTTTGAAACAAAACCTAAAGAATTGATCGCAGTCTTAGGGATGACTGCCTCTGGAAAAAGCACCATTATGAATTTGATTCCCCGTTTCTATGATGTCACTGCCGGAGCCGTGCGGATTGATGGGCGAGATGTGCGGGATTTTACGTTAACGAGCTTGCGATCGCACATTGGCATCGTCTTTCAAGAAACCACATTGTTTTCGGGCACACTGCGCGACAATATTGCCTATGCCAAAGCCAATGCTACTCTCGATCAAGTCATAGATGTGGCAAAAACCGCACAAATCCACGACTTCATTACCAGTTTGCCCGATGGTTACGAGACAATTGTGGGGGAGCGTGGCGTCGGCTTATCGGGTGGACAAAAGCAACGAGTGGCGATCGCCCGCACGCTACTCACCGATTACAGCATCCTGATCCTAGACGACAGCACCTCTGCCGTCGATGCTCAAACGGCTGCCCAAATTCAAGCTGCGCTAGATCATTTGATGCAACAAAAGGCTTGTACCACCTTTGTAGTAGCTCAACGCATCAGCACGGTGCAAAATGCTGATCGGATTCTACTAGTAGACAAAGGGCGCTTGGTCGGGCAAGGCACCCATGAAGAGTTAATGCGATCAAGTCCGCTGTATGGCGTCATCTTAGAATCTCAGGTGAGGCGATCGGTCTTAAGACGGCTCCAGCCCGATGGCAAATGGGGTTTTGATCCGCGTCGCGCACCCCAAAACTCCATTTGCCAGCTACTGAAGCTGTGAGTTGGGTAGAATAGCAGAAGTCTTCAAGGGGTTAAAGCTGTAGTCTGGTAAGGGTTGGTAATCGTTGGCATTAAGGCGTTTGACTCGATCAGTAAATACTTCATGAAATTGTTCTAAGTAGGCACAGAGCCACTGATAATATTCAGCCCACCGCTCCCGATCGGCAAAGTCAGATGCTGCTAAAATGCAGGAAATGGCATAACTTCGGTTTTCCTGGGGAGCTTGCCATGCTAACGCGGTGCCAACTTCGTCTTCGATTGCTTGCTGGTCTTGTGCCAATAGATGAAAGTAGGGCTTAGCATCTTCAGAGGCGATCCAGAGTCCCACTTCTAGACACAGGTTTTCTACATCTACGTGAGCATAGAGCCGAAATCCTGCCCGCCCAATTGCAAAGCTCATGTCGCTCTCAATAGCAGGTTCTCCAGGTTTGACAATGCTGCCCCGCCGTTCTAGCTGCTGGCATAGTCCACTCCAGAATTCCAGATTTTGCCGTTGTGCCTCCGTCAATCCTTTCTCTGGGGCGATCGCTGGCTTACAGTCATTGGGTTGAATATCGGGTTGAATGTCGGGTTGAATATCGGGTTGAACATGGGGCTGAACGATGAGATTAAACTTAGGCGCTAAAGCCGATTGCCCAATCCGCCATAGTTCAATCTCCAGCCCAAAGAAGCGAAACTCCTCGTGCGTCATCTGATTGAGCCAATCTAGCGTTGTTCGGTGTTCTGGGGTGAAGTCACTTGCCAACCAAATCACTGTGGCAGCTTGCAGGCGAGCCATTGCTGTCAGAAGTTGCCCCAAGTGGGCGTGATCAGTCGGCTCTAACTGATTCTCGATTAACACCCAGCGATCGTTTGCCATGTCTCGACAGACGATAGCAGCCAGAAATGGGCTGTCTTGAGCCTGGGGCATCACTTCCATCTCTATCCCAATGGCATCCCCTAATAGCTCAATGTTCTCTACCTGCGTCAGCCAGGGCGTAAATTCCGCATCTTCTTCGCGCCAATAGGTGCGTAAATCGACTTTTTCCAGTCGTCCTAATGTCGGCTTGGGAGATGGCTCAGATGGCATTGGATCAACCGCTCTATATTTTTCTCTACCTCCTATGTTGCCAGAATAGGAACCATTTTAACTGGTCAAGCTGACGTTCTCAAGATTTCAACAGGCATTTCAAGCGGTAGATATGAGATTTCGGCTGCGCTAGCCAAAATCAGTAGATCGCAAATGGGGTTTTGGGGCTTTGCGATCTACTGAATATCGATCTAGCGATCGCTGATGCTTTGGCAGTGGGCAATTGGCGATCGCTGCCATCCGAAAAGCAATTCAGATTCAAGGCTCTAAACCATCAAACGCCTTTGATCAGACGAGTAACGCCATACTGCTTAATCGACTTGAACTTGATCTTCCCCCCTTTTTTCCCGAATTCAAAGTACTCTTGACTTTACCGTTGCACTCTACTCTGGCATCGTATGTTCTCACAACACTGCGATCGGGGGTTTCAAATTCAAACCGAACTTCTGCCCAGTTTGTATCTTGAATTGATAGTTCGTTGACGATAAATTTCACCAGTTTGAATGGCAATAGTCGGAGCAGGTTATAAAGATATTTTTTGATTCCCCCATCATGCTTTTTCACCACCTGGCTGGCTTTGCGATAGTTAAACCAATCCCAACCTTCTTGCATCCAAATTTCGCGTTCAGCAATTTGCTCAAATTTGCTCGATCCTGCCCATCCCCGATAAAACTGACGCAGATCTGTCACTGAGCCGCTGTGCCAGACTAACCCAGGCAACGCCTCTGGTTCTAAGTGTCCCCAGAAATGACCCCCAGGTAGATCAACCAAGGTGGGGGCAAATTGGTGTCCGCCAATGTGACTAGTTTGCCAAACCCTCAGTTGCCCTTGGGAGGCAGGCGCATATTCTTTGCGTAACCGACGGTAGAGGGGAGTGCCAAATCTGCCGCAAGCCAGGTCAACTTGAGCATGGGTGCAGACCAGAATCTCTCGGATGTGGCTGGTTTGCTGTTGGTATTGCTCAAATCTAGATAGATTGTTGGGCTGTTGCATCAGATGCTTCAGCAATGCCGTCGCTAACGGCGTTGCTTCTGCTTCGGGTATGACAAATTCTTGTTTTTCAAACTGAGAAAACAATCGGGCTGGACGGCGATAATACAAAACTCGACTAAAGCCAGGACGAGAATACTCAGCATCAGGTGCAATTAACATAACCATGAGTTTGACACCATGCTGAAGCACAAGTGCCTTGAGTAAACTCACCAAAGGCTGTATCCTCGGATGTTCTTTGAACAGGTTGCGTGACCAGGGAGTGGCAACTTCTAAAATCAGCCAATGATCGCAGGTAGTCGCTGTGCCAATTGGATCTTCGCCATTGGCTTTGGAAACCATTGAGCAAAATTGGCAGTCGGTTGAGGCGGCTGAGCGCTTCTTTTGTTGCAGCATGGTTAGGTTTAGAGGAAAAGGTAAGTCGAAACTGAAATACAGGAGGATATGTTGCGAGAAACATCAACTCGTATACTCATCGTTTGTAGGATTAAGTGTCGGTTGACTGAAAACCCGACTACTTTTTAACCACAAAAAGCAAGTGTAGTTATGAGACCATACAAAGCCAAAATTCCCACAACCGCCAATTCTCCGAACCACCATTCTAATCCTAGCCCTGCTCCTAACCAAAACGTTCCTAAAGCACACAGTAGAATTCCTGTGACTAATTTAATTAATACTTCTGGTATGTTCAGGAGGTAACGGTGTAGAGTCGCGACCAAAATAAAAGATCCCAAAAGTGCCATGAGAGTTGCACTCAAAACTTCATACCAAGATCCAGAAGCTGCCCCCAAGGTCGTGACAATAATGGCGACCTCGACTGCCTCCAAAGCAGCACTTTTAGTCATTACTAAAAAATTGAGCGGGTTGAAACCTTCTTGTTGCATGTCCAAAGAGATTCCTTCATTCACGAGGGGATCATCAGCCATCCAACCTGCCCGTTGTCTAGTTGCTTGCCGTTGCAATGATTTATTGGCCCATCCCCAGCCAAACCAGATGAGCACTAGTCCAATGATGGTTTGTAACCCACGCACAGGAATAAATTGCAGGCTCGTTCCTAAAGTAATTGCTGCTAACGTAACCAAACCTATTCCAGCAAAACTACCCCAAACTGCTTCACGCGGATAACCTGAACGAGCGATGGCATAGGCGATCGCTGCGGTTTCTAAAAACTCAATGCTAGCGCCGCTTGTTGCTGCTGTGAATACACCCCAGTCCATATCACCTCCTAATTTAAGCGATCGATCACCATCTTCAATCCACCGCCTGGTGGGAAAGTTACGCCTCGACGCTGGGGCTTTTCGGGTTGGCGATCGCTCAATTCAAGTTGATAGTGCGATAGTAAAGTAGCTAGCGTCAGCTTCATTTCAAAGATCGACAAGACTTCTCCAGGACAGCGCCGAGCACCGCCGCCAAAGGGCAAAAACTCATAGCTAGAAAATTGCCGCTCTAAAAACCGTTCCGGTCTGAATTGCTTAGGATTAGGGTATACATCTTCTCGTTGATGCGCCAGGTAAATATTGCCTCTGACGATGGTTCCTGGGCTGAGTTCATAGCCGTTGACTTCGATCGGCGATTCAACTCTGCGCGGAAAAGTGATGGTTTGAGTCGGGTAGATCCGTAGAGCTTCATTGCAAACGGCTGTCAGATATGGGAGTTGCAGGAGTTGCATAGGATCAGTAGAGTTACCTTGCTCGGACAGTTCTCGCAGCAAGTTGTCTCGCACATCGGGCAGTTGATGCACCCAGTACAAAGCCCAGGCGATCGGCCGTAGCGGAGGCTTCCGTCCGGCAAAGACGAGAGAAGGGAACAGATCGCGAATCTCTGAGTCGGTCATCGGTTTGCCTGTTTCATCGCAGGCAGTAACCAGTTCAGACAGAATATCGCTGCGATCGTCAACCAGGTTGGGATGCTGACGACGGTCGGCAATTTCTGCATAAATCAGTTGATCGAACTGCTGCATCAGGTGGCGGAATCGTCCCCAAGGACTCCATTGCCCTAGATCTTGTTGCAAGAGGGGGAACGAGAAGCAAAAGTCCATCGCGGGAGATAATGACAGATTCAGCAGTGCTGGGATCACCTTTCTAAACGCTTCGTAGCGAGCTTCTGTTTCGCGTAAACCAAAGACCACCTCCAGAATGATCCGCAAACAAATGTCATCCAGGATAGCCAGCATGGACACAGGTTCTCCGAGCGGTTGCTGACGCATCACCTTTTCGGTAATGTCGCAAATGCGTTGCCCGTAGGCACGAATGCGATCGCCATGAAAAGCAGGCATCAGTAGCTTGCGTCGATGTTTGTGCCGGTTGCCATCTAGCAATAGCAACCCATTGTCACCCACCAAGGGGGCAACAAATTGATTCAATTCTCCAGGAGCCGTAATCTCTTTGGTATTGGTAAAGATCTGCTGCATTCCTTGGGGATTGCTGACAAAAACGGTTGGCACAAATAGAAACTGTAATGTGAAAGTGTCCCCATATTCCTGAGTTACCGTTTCCATATATCCCAAGGGATCTTTAACCAGATGAAATGTTTGTCGCCAAGTGGGTGTTTTAGGGCCATCAGGGTGTTTCATAATCTTGAATTATCTTGAATTATCGTGAAGGGATATGGGTTTAGTTGATGCAATTTTCCAGGTCTGAGCTTGTTGCCGAGCGCTCCACAGTCTTTTATACAAGCTATCTGACTGCACGATTAACTCTGCATGATTTCCGCGTTCTACAATTTTTCCTTGATCAATCACCAGAATTTGATCAGCTTTGGTAATGGTAGATAACCGATGAGCAATGATAATCAGCGACTTGGATGATACCAATGCGTTAATCGCTTGTTGCAGCAAGATTTCATTTTCCGGATCAACCGAAGCAGTCGCTTCGTCTAACAGGACGATCGGTGCATCTTTTAAGATGGCACGAGCGATCGCAATTCGCTGTTTTTCGCCCCCAGATAGGGTAGAGCCTGCTTCACCGACAACCGTGTCATAGCTTTGCGGCAGGTTGACAATAAACTCATGACACTGGGCAGCTTTGGCAGCGGCAATCACCTGATCCATGGAGGCATCGGGTTGTCCAAATTTGATGTTATTTAAGAGGGTGTCATTAAACAGGTAGACATTCTGAAATACCATGCTGAGTTTGGACAATAGCTGATCGGCGGACAGATCGCGAATATTCACACCCCCAATTAAAATCTCTCCGCGATCGACCTCCCAAAAGCGAGCAATTAGGTTGGTAATCGTAGTCTTGCCAGCACCGGATGGGCCGACTAAAGCCGTAATGCTGCGTTCAGGAATTTTAAAACTTACTCCTTGCAAGACCGGCGTATTCTGGTAGGAAAATGAGACATCGCGAAATTCTACATCAAATTTTTGGAGGGGTTGTGCAGTGAGGGCTAGAGGCGATTCTGAGAGAGAGGGGGTGTATCTAGCACATCAGTAATTCGTTCTAGAGCGGCGTCCATCATCCGCGTCGCAGCAGAAAACTCCAGTACGCCAAACAGAGGTGCATAGAATCGTAACCCCACGACCAAAAAGAGTAGGAAGATGGGAATAGTCAGTTGTCCTCCCAGCAACAGGTTTACACCCACTGCCAGGATGATCACAATTCCTGTTTCTAACACTCCTGCAAAAGCGATCGCGGGCAAGGCCAGTCCATTCACCAAGTTGAGATTCGCCTGTTTGTAAGCCGTTAGGGATTGCTCTAGTTTGCGAAAGCGGCTACCTGTTTGGTTAAAGGCTTTGATGGTGCTGAGTGCTTGAATGTATTCAATAATTCGGGAATTTGCCTCAATTTGGCTGCGGCCCTGGCAAGCCGGGTCAGGCGTTTGAGCAAGC
>JAAUOQ010000520.1 GCA_012034795.1 Leptolyngbyaceae cyanobacterium CRU_2_3 | reverse complement strand
GTGCGAAGACAGCAGAGCGGGTACCAATAATCACTTGCGGTGTGCCGCTCAACATTTGTCGCCAGGTATCATAACGCTCACCATCGGCCAGGGCGCTGTGATAGACGCAGACTCGTTTGCCAAAGCGGGCCCGAAAGCGATCGGTCAACTGTGGCGTGAGTCCAATTTCAGGAACAAGTACCAGTGCCGATTTTCCCTGTTGGAGCAGCGGAGCGATCGCTTGTAAATAAACCTCTGTCTTGCCTGATCCAGTAACGCCATGCAGCAGCACTTGCGTGAAGCGGTTCAATCCCTGAATCGTCTGTAAAGCCTCAGCTTGCTCTGAGGTCAGCGCTTTGGGTTGGTCTGCTAGGGGTGCTAAGCTTGACTCCAAGCGCAACACTTCTCGCGGCTGTAGAACAATACAACCTTTGTGTTCTAATCCTTTCAAAACCGAGGAGCTAACCTGACAGGTTTGCAGCACTTCTTGTAGCCACATTTCTCCACCATGCCGCTTCAAAACTTCTAAAATTTCTCTTTGGCGTGGCGTCAGATCGAGCAGGGGTGAGTAGGACAGCAGCGTGACTGCCTGCCGTTGTTTGGGTCGAATGGCGGTGGGAGGTTCCAAGTAACTCTCGACCCACTGCCGTTGCAGCAGATCTCGTAAGCCCCGGCTGGCTCCTGGGATCTGGCGTTGTAGATATTGCCAGGAATAGTTGCCCTGCTTTTGCGATCGCAGTAACTCCAAAATTCGATAGGCAACAGGCTGAAGAAATAAATGGGCTTCAGCCGGAATCAGGTCTGGGTTGAGGCGGATTCGGCGTTGCGATCGCCCCAGTAAGCCAGGGGTAGCGCTACCCGAATCACCTGCATCAGAGACGTTTGATAATAGTAGGCAACCTGTTGAATCACTGACCAATACTCGGTCGGGAAAAACCGCGACTCACCACTTCTTCGACAGCCCGAATTGTTTCTAGTCTTAAGCAAGACGGCAGTTCTGTGAGCAATCGAATGGCAATGGCGCCGATCTGCTGCGATCCAAACGGCACACTCAAAATATCTCCCGGCTGAATGGTGAGTTCTGAGGGCGATCGATAAGTATACAGATCTTGCACTCCCGCACAATCCACCAAAACCTCAACCCATTCAGCCTGGGGCATAGCAGCCGAATAACCGCGATCGAGTTCGGCGACGATGGGGATGAGAGGGTGAGTCGGAATCAGCAGATCGGAGTACATTGCGGCACAACCAAGTAAGCGGTGAGGAAGCAGGATGATTAGGGTTAGAGTAAGTCAATCAGTCAATCAATCAATCGAGAAACTCGAAAGAGTGTAAGTTAAGTATTGTTTTAAATCACCCCAGTAATCTAGAGGCGGTGAGATACAGTATCTCTCTGCCCGTTACCAGAGACAATGCCAGCTTTTCCCAGTACAGCAGCGTTTTTCAGGCATAATTGCCCCTTGTTGATTGCAACGTGTTCAAGAGTGTAGCTTGTCTCAGCCACAACTGCCAGATTGTTCTAGATGACATCAAATTAATTTAAGTTAATTCCACTAGACAATTTGCTGAGAATAGAGATATGCTCTTGAACTCTAAAATCCTGTGTCAGTTCAGGGTGATCAATCGTGTTTTCTGATGAATCTGTTACGAGCTTGAGACGTCTGTTTACGAAGGGATTTCAGAATTTCCTTGAGTAATAAACGTCCACCCCCGTGACATTTGGCTAGAGACTGCTATAGTAGATGCAACTTCGGCTAGGTTAGCTGAATTCAAAGTTTACTCGGGCAGTTTAGAGCGATATTTCTAGCAAGTCAGAGCGATGAATTAAATTTCCTATTTACATTTCCATCTAAATTGGATTGCATTTAAGGGAATGATGCATTACTCTGTAGCTGGATTACTGAAGGTCGAAGTATTTAGGGCATGACAAGATTTGCCAAATTCGCATCCCAGCAGATTCTTGGGGAGAGCAATTTGTGCATGAGTTTCAGTCGTGGAGTTTAGTCAGATCAAAGACCTGATCTGTAAGTTACAGATTGGTTCTGAGGATTTCTTAGTCCTAGCTGATTTAGGCTATAAGTTCCCATTGTAAGCAATGACTTAATTAGATTGAATCTGGTTAACGCATTAACCAGAGGCTCATTTAATTCATCTCAATTCACATGAAGTTCGCTGGAGTTGAATTTAGATCTTTAAGATCTGACTGTTCCTTTGCAGGCAATTTAGTCTTTAGCCTTCTTGATTGCTCTTGAGTCTAAAGACAAGAAGAATTTTAAAGCCATGCAGCAATTGTAAATAAATTCAGTGATTTAGCTTTTCTAAGAAAGTTCTAACCGACTCTGTATTACATTCCACATTGTGTTCCTTGCGCCTAATCAACTGTAACCTTTTTTGATTGGCGTTGATTGGCATTTTGATCTCCTGAACGCTTAACCGACATCTCTCCTACACCATTTCAAATCGCAGCAAATGATGAGCAACTCCCTCCTAGATTCAAAAAATTCGATGCGCCTCATGGCACTTCCCGAAGAAGATCTGTTTACGGTTCCTGATGCTGATTTTCAGGCAGGTAATCTCTCGGACGATCGCATCGTTGGAGACGGTGATTCCGGAGTCATGGTGGAATTTGGCTTAGACAGCGAACTCGCAGACTTAATTGCTAGTCGAGATTCGGGATATAGCAAGACCATTTCTGATGATGCAGTAGGTGCATTTTTCAAAGAAATGGCACGCTATCCACTGTTGAAGGCAGATGAAGAAGTAGAGCTAGCCCGTCGCGTCAAGTTTTTAGCCGAAATTGAAAAACTCCGCGAACGCCTGAGCAAAGAACTCGATCGCGCCCCTATCAAAGCTGACCTCGCCAAGGCTTTGGAACTGACAGAACGGCAATTGGAGCATCGTCTCTATTTGAGCCGGGTGGCAAAGCGAAAAATGATTCGCTCCATCTGAGACTGGTGGTATCGATCGCTAAGCGCTATCTCAATCGCGGCGTGCCTTTCCTGGATCTCATTCAAGAAGGCGCACTAGGGCTAAACCGGGCAACCGAGAAGTTGATCCAGATAAGGCTATAAGTTCTCTAACTTTACGCTTACTGGTTGGATTCGGCAGGGTATTTACCC
>JAAUOQ010000094.1 GCA_012034795.1 Leptolyngbyaceae cyanobacterium CRU_2_3 | reverse complement strand
GAGAACAGGTGCTGGGTGAAACCCATCCTGATGTTGCTTGGAGCCTAAATAATTTAGCATTAGTTTATCAAGCTCAAGGCAACTATGCTAAAGCCGAATCCCTCATTCGGCGATCGCTGCAAATTCGGAAACAGGAACTGGGTGAACAGCATCCCGATGTTGCAGTTAGTTTAGAAATTCTGGCAACGCTCTACCAAGATCAAGGCAACTATGTTGAAGCTGAACCGCTCTACCAACAGTCGCTGCAAATCCGGGAACAAGCACTGGGTGAACATGATCCTGCTGTAGGTGCCAGCCTCAACAATTTGGCAGGACTGTACGTAGCCCAAGGAAATTATGCGGGAGCCGAACCCCTCCATCACCGATCACTACAGATTTCAGAGCAGGCATTGGGCGAAAATCATCCCAATGTCGCCAGGAATCTGATCAGTTTGGCAACACTGTATGTAGCTCAGGAGAATTACCCAAGAGCCGCATCACTCTACCAGCGATCGCTGCAAATTTCAGAGCAGGCGTTAGGCGAAAATCATCCCGATGTCGCCATCAGTCTCAATGGACTCGCGATTGTATATCAATATCAAGGCAATGATGCCGCTGCCGAACCGCTGATCCAGCGAGCACTTCGTATCCGAGAGCAGGCGTTAGGCGAAAATCATCCCGATGTCGCTGGCAGTCTAGAGAATCTGGCGGCTTTGTATTTCAGCCAGAGAAACTACACCCAAGCTGAAACTCTCATGCAGCGATCGCTACGAATTAGTGAACAAGCGTTAGGCGAAAATCATCTTGATCTTGCTTCAAGCCTTCATAATCTGTCCTGGTTGTATCAGTTCAGGGCA
The DNA here is from genome assembly GCA_012034795.1 of Leptolyngbyaceae cyanobacterium CRU_2_3. GTDB lineage: Bacteria > Cyanobacteriota > Cyanobacteriia > Elainellales > Elainellaceae > Drouetiella. Next base: position 10,801 of record JAAUOQ010000094.1, on the reverse strand, counting down.
ATTATCCTCAAGCGTTTTCCTCCCTCGACCGAGGTCTCGCTGTCGAAGAAATTAATCTAGAGCAGATCTTGAACGTCGGTTCTGAAACTCGTAAACGAGCATTTATCGCAATGCTCCAAGACACGACAAACGCAGCGATCGCATTACACCTGCAATTGGCTCCCACCAATCCAGAGGCAGCAGAATTAGCACTCACAACCGTGTTACGCCGCAAAGGACGAGTCTTAGAAGCAGTTACCGATACCTTCCAACGGCTGCGGCAAAATCTGAGTTCTCAAGATCAGCCCCTGTTGACCGAATTGCAAGCTAAGCAATCGCAACTAGCAGCGTTGATTTACGGTGGGATAGGGGGGCGATCGCCCGATGGATATCGCGCCCAAGTGACGGAACTGCGATCGCAAATCGAAATATTAGAAAACACTTTATCTCAACGCAGTGCTGAGTTTCGAGTAGAGACTCAATCGGTGACAGTGGAGGCGATCGCCCAGCAAATTCCAGTGAATACCGTTCTAATTGAATGGGTACAGTACCAACCGCTTAATTTCCAAACCCAGCCACAGAACCAGCTACAGAACCAGTGGGATGAACCTCGTTATGCAGCTTATTTATTAGATGCAGATGGCACAATTCAATGGGTTGATTTGGGTAAAGCAGCGGCAATTGATGAATTGATCAACCAATATCGCGATGCCTTGCGACGGCAAAACTTCCGGATTGAAGGGATTGCTCGCCAACTCGATGCCCAGATTATGCAACCGATCCGAAGTCGATTGGGTAATGCTCAACATTTGCTGCTCTCACCTGATGGACAACTGAATTTGATTCCCTTTGCCGCGCTGGTGGATGAAAACGAGCATTACCTGATCGAAACCTATACCCTCACTTACTCCACCTCTGGACGCGACCTGCTACGTCAGCAACTCGATTCCCCCAGCCGTCAGTCCCCTGTTTTAATCGCGAATCCTGACTACGACACTCCGGGCAACCCCACCCCCCAGGTGGCGATCGCCCCTCCGGGAACCATCACTCGTAGCGGCGATGCTGCCCAACCGCTAGCCAACCAACGCTCTACTGACTTATCTACCCAACGCTTTGCGCCCCTTCCTGGCACCGCAGCAGAAGCCAACGCGATTTTTCCACTCTTGCCCCATGCCACATTGTTGACGGGTTCTCAGGCAACCGAAAACAACCTCAAGCAGTTGCAGGGGCCCAGCATTCTCCATATTGCCACCCACGGGTTCTTCTTTCGTAATGTCGAGTTTGTGCCACCACCTGATGCCTTGACTCAGGGATTTTCAACCTTGCCAACTGCAATGGGGGCGCAGATGAGGCAGACCTCTCAGGGGATTAACAACGAAAATCCCCTTTTGCGTTCTGGCTTAGCCTTGGCTGGGTTTAATCCTCGTCACAGTGGAACAGAAGATGGCGTGCTAACTGCCCTAGAAGCCTCTGGGTTAGATCTGCGAGGCACCCAATTAGTGGTATTGTCTGCCTGTGATACAGGATTGGGCGAAGTGGTGAATGGGGAAGGGGTATATGGCTTGCGTCGTGCCTTTTTGATGGCAGGTGCCGAAAGTCTGGTGATGAGCCTCTGGAAAGTGGATGACTATGCAACTAGCGAGTTGATGGCACGCTACTACCAGCGATTGCAACAGGGAGAAGGGCGGAGTGAAGCCTTCCGACAGGTGCAGCTAGAAATGTTGCAAACCTCAGAGTATCAACATCCTTATTTCTGGGCGGCGTTCATTTTCTCTGGCGATTGGCAGCGCTTGAACGGAGGCTAATGTTTTAACGGTCAACTTATATCACTCTCATATCACTCTTTTGTTACTCTTTTATTACCTATCACCCTTTATCACCTGGTTTGAGAGGAGTACACTCCACACAGGACTCCTCTCAAAAATCCCCGTACTTTGATTCAGGTGAAACCTACCCTAGCGCATTACGCCATGAGTTTCAGCGCGATCGAAATCAAACTCAGAAAGGTCATGAAGCCAACTGCATCCAGTGTCGTGGTCAGTAGGGGGCCGCTAATTAAAGCAGGATCTAGGCTAATTCGCTTAAACCCCATTGGCAATAACGTACCTAAACTGGCAGCAAAAAACACATTAATCATCATCACACTACCTGCCACCAGCGCTACCCAACGCTCAGAAGGTGATGCCCAGATCAATGACAGCAGCCCTAGTGCTAACCCCAAGGCGATCGCTGTTCCTAACCCTGCTAGCAGTTCCTTCCGCAAATTTTGAACGTATCTGCCACTGTCACTTCACCAATCCCCAATCCTCGCACTGTGACGGACAGGGTTTGAATCGCAACTGTGCCGCTGGCGTTCGACAAAATTGGCATGATCACTGCTAAAACTGGCACCAGTGCGATTACCTGCTGAAAAGGAGCGATCGCGCTGGCAGCGCCAATGTACAAGGCCATATTAGCCACGAGCCAGGGCAGACGCTTCTGTAAGGTAACTCTAGGGGGCGAGAGCGCGGCTTCGTCACCACCGCTAACGCCCGCCAGCTTTTGGATATCTTCAGTGGCTTCTTCTTCCAGGATGTCCACCACATCATCAATGGTGACAATGCCCACCAAACGATCTTCGCGATCGACCACGGGCAAGGCGATCAAGTCATAGCGCTTCATCAGTTGCGCCACTTCTTCCTGGGGTGTCTCAGTATAGGTTTTGAGGACGCGATCGCTAGCGATATCTCGAATTAATGCCGTAGGAATCGAGAACAAAAGCTGCCGCAGCGAAACCACCCGCACCAGCTTACGCTGATCATCGGTGACATAGGCATAATAAATTGTTTCTTTGTCCTGCCCGGTTTGCCGAATCTTTTCCAGTGCTTCGCCCACCGTTAGCCCTTGCCGAAGCTGCACATATTCGGTGGTCATTAACCGCCCTGCTGTGCCCTCTGGATAGCCCAGAATAGTGGCAGTGGCTGCTCGCTCCGCTGGGCTAATTTGCTGCAATAGCCGCCGGACAATCCGGGCGGGCAACTCGTCAAACAGTTCAGCCCGATCGTCGGGGCGCATGGAGTCAATTAGCTGCCGCACATCCGCAGCGTGCAAGGAGCTAATTAGCTCTTCCTGAATATCAGGGGGTAAGTATTCAAATACATCGGTGGCTTTGTCTTTTTGCAAGAGCCGAAAAGCGATCGCTCGCTGTTCGGGCGGCAACTCCACAATGTAATCGCCTAGGTCGATGGCAGGCAACTGAGTCAGTTCCCATTTCATCCGGTTCAGGCCAGCCAACTCTGTCAGGTAAAACTGTTTTTCCTGGGTAAGCACGAAAACCTCCTATTGTCTCCCTCGCGCTGGGAGACAAGGCTCGCCAGGCTAGAGAGTGCGTGTACTGTGGGGTAATGGACTTTGGTCCATGAGTAATATCAATTCGACATCGACACCTGAAAATTGCAGGATATCGCTATTGTCCATATTACATTGCTGTGTCAGCGATCGGCAGCGGCTAAACGGAATTTTCACACGAAGGGAAGAAAAAGATGAAGAATGGGTAGACCTTATGGAATAGCAGCAAGATAGACAAGGGCAAGGAGAATTCGTGAAAAGTTCTTGCTTGGTCTATCAATTACAAAGACTAAATAGTCTTGAGCTGAAACTCATAGTGGAGTTGCCGCAATTTACTAGAGCTAAAAGTAAATTTATCTAATCTTTATGGTCGTAGTATCCAAGTTTTCAACTGTAGCATCCAAGTTTATAGCTACTATCTTGATAGTTACGGGTATCTTGGGAGTATCTCATGCTCATGCCGAATCTCTAGATGCATGTATCTCGCAGGTGGCTCAGAGGGTAAAGACCTATCCCACCAGTCCAGATCAGAAGCCAGCGCAGGTTAACTTCTCCATCAATGGCAAGCTGTTTCGGGTAGTTGCCGGCAGCGATAGCGTGGAACTGCTTCGTGGAGAAGACGAAACCCGACTCTCATCAGTGTCAGCTTGGCAATATGACACTTCCATCCGGAGCCTAGTCTTGGGAAAAGATGACTGGCTCTGGATCGATGGCAGTGAAATTGACTACATGTCCAAGCTCGATCGGAGTGGTTCAACACCTAAACTTGGTTTGCCTGTGGCACTTCCCAAGCTTTGCAGGACGCCATATCCTTTGTTGTTAGATTTTTTGTTTGGGTGTGATCGCGCCCAAGGGGTCTACAGCACTACGCTCGACCGAGCTTTCATAAAAGGTCATCAAGTCACGTTGTTAGGGCAACCAGATTTAATTTCGTATGAGATCATTGCAGGTGAAGCAAAACGATTGCCTGCAAAGTTGAACGATAATCGGTTTATTGCTGACCTACCGAAGTTGAACGGTGTCTTATTGAGAGGGGCTGCCGGAGAAGCGTTGTTCTATGATGGTGCTGTTTTTACAAATCTCTTAGCAGGACTAGATTCCGAAGGGTTGGCAGTACGCAGCGATCCAACCCATTGGCGTCTCGAAAGCAAGTTTACCGAGCGAACTTTTCTGACGAATTTGGGTTCTTCAGGCGATGACATGCCGTTTCTGTTAGAACTTAAAGCGGGACCGAGACTAATACCAATCTCCATCCCATATGAAATTGCGAACAAACCGTTCCCACGGGTTAAGCTTTTCAAGCTGCCGAACGATTCGCGCCCGTGGGTAGTGTCAGATCACAGCATCTTGGCAGAAGTCGCAGGCGATTTGCGAACTGTTGCACGGGTGCCAGCCCCCTCTTCTATCAAAACTGGCTTTGCTTGGCAGGAGTCAGACGGGACAATCTCGTTCACCGTTAATAATGGTAGTGCTGGAGCAGATATCCAGTATATGCTTGCACCCACTTCGCTCACTCGTCCCTGCAAAACTCCTCTGAATACCGACAAGCCGATATTGCTCGTCAAGCCATAGATGGCGCTGAGCAGAATTCAGCAGTGTTACTTGATTGACTGATCTGCAAGCAACTGGGTGGCCGCCTCTATGGGTAGGGGTCGGCTAAATAGATAGCCCTGCATCACTTCACAGTCTAAAGATAAGAGGGAATGCTTTTGGGCTTGAGTTTCTACGCCTTCTGCCACAAGTTGGAGATTTAGCACTTTGCCCATCGCCACGATCGCCGCCACGATCGCCTTATCATTAGGGTCAGTGTTGAGATCTCGGACAAAAGATTGATCAATTTTGAGGGTGTGGAAGGGAAATTTTTTGAGATAGCCGAGGGAAGAATAACCCGTACCAAAATCATCCATAGCTGTAGAGACACCCATCTGATGCAGTTCGTCCAAAATCATACAGGTGCGATCCACATTTTTCATGACAATTGTTTCGGTAATTTCTAGCTCCAGATAGCGCGGATGCAGTTCAGTTTCTTGTAACACCCGTTCGATTGTCTCTAAGAGATTGGGTTCACGAATCTGGCGCGCCGATAAATTGACCCCTACTCGCACAGGCGGCAACCCGGCAGACTGCCAGGCAAAATTTTGAGCACAAGCCGTTCGTAAGACCCATTCCCCAATTGGCACAATCAGTCCGTTTTCCTCAGCGATCGGAATAAATCGACCTGGAGCAACGATCCCAATGTCAGGGTGTTGCCAGCGGAGCAGAGCCTCCATTTGAATGACTTTGCCAGTGACCACATCAACTTGAGGCTGGTAGTACAGCATCAACTCCTGTCGTTCCAGCGCATAGTGCAAATGGTTTTCCAACGTTAGCCATTCGGTAGCCTCGGAGTTGAGGGTAGAGGTATAGAAGGAATAGCCATTGCGGCCGCCGTCCTTAGCTCGATAGAGGGCAGCATCCGCATTTTTTAATAACGTTTCTCCGTCTTCTCCATCTGCTGGATAAATGGCGATCCCGATACTGCTGCTGACATGGAGCGTTCGTCCTTCAAGTTGGTAGTCCAGTCGTAAAGCTGCCAAAATTTTTTGAGCAATTTTTGTGGCATCTTCAATGCCGTAGAGATTGGTGAGTAGAAGAGTAAATTCATCGCCTGCCCAGCGTGCCACCATATCACTTTCTCGCAAGCAGTCTTTCAAGCGTTGAGCGACTTCCTGCAAGAGTTGGTCGCCCGCAGCATGTCCTAAAGAATCGTTAATCAGTTTGAAGCGGTCTAGATCTAAAAACATGACTGCCAGCAGGCTACGATTTTGCGTGGCTTGGAAGAGGGCATCCGAGAGGCGATCGCTAAACATCATCCGATTGGGCAAGTTCGTTAGCAAATCATGGGAGGCTTGATAACGAATTCTAGCTTCAGTCAACTGTCGTTCTGTGACATCCTGAAGGCTCCAAACCCTGCCAATGATTTGATCATGCATTTGCTGGGGGCGCGATCGCCCTTCCAAAAATCGTCCGTCCTGAAGTTCTACAATGTCATGACTTTCGCTATGGGGAGAAGCATATAAAGCTTGAATCCGATTAGAGAAGCGCTCTGGATCTTTAACGAGTTTACTGATGTAGGTGAAAATTTGCGATTCTTCTCGCATCACACTATCAGCATTGGGAATTGCCACAAATCTATAAATTTTTGGTTGAAATTCAAGGTATGGCCACGGGTGTTGGTCACAAGAATGCCATCGGCGGTTGCTTCAAAAGTGGCTTGAAAGAGAGAGAGGGTGTTCTGTTCTTCTTCTTTAATCAACTGTGAGCGATTCTTCAGCTTGCGCGTCTGATAAACATAGTGAGTGAGTTTACCCATTTTGTCTTGCACAGGAAAGACGATAGCTTCATAAGCGCAAACTTGCCTTGCCTTAGCTTTGCCCAGGACTCGCCCTTGCCAAATCTGCCCTTTAGCCACCTTTCTGCCAAATTTCCTGGGGCAACCCCTGCCCTGAGCCTAGCTCAAATAGGGTATCTGGCGATCGCCCTAAGAGTCTCTACGGCTATAGCCTGTGGCAGTTTCAAAGGCAGTATTGACCTTGAGAATCTTTCCTTGAGTATTAGTAATGGCGATCGCGTCTGTTGCCTGTTCAAAGATAGAGGCGATTAATTCTGCCTCGCTTAGGGCTCGCTGCCAGTCTATCTGTTGCGCGGTTAATTCATCGGCTAACCGCCGTAGAGCAAGATTGGTGGCTCGACATTGCAGCACAGGCTCGGCAGTAAGACTACGGCCAGGCTGGAAAATCTTGGCTGCTAAGGATCGCAGAAAATTGGTATCTGCCAGTTGGGGCGAACCCAAAAACAGCAGCAGCCCTGACTTGTCTGCAATGACTTGCCCCTGAAATTGCAAGCTGTTGTAGCGCGATTCTAGCAAAATTAGAGTATCAGACTGGTGGCAGAGTGCATCAAATTCAGCCGCCAGATTGGGATATTTAATAATGAAATGGTGTTCTAAGGGGGCATCTAAGTCCAACTTGGGGTAAAGCTTTTGCATCGCATCCCCAATTTGCCTAATGAGCATCTCTCGGTCAAATGCCAGATAAAACGGACATAGTTGAGTCAGTAAATCGGCTGAAGGACTAAATGCAGCAGCACCTTGTCCTCGCTTAGGCGAGTTAGAAGCAGGTAGCAATTGGGTCATTAGCGTCTACACCCTAATCCATAACGCCGCAGGATACGATCGGGTGGGCGATCGCCCCCGTCCTGCAACTGTTGATTTTCCCTCCCTATGATCAACTCAAGTTAAAAAAGTTTCAGCAACGGAAAAACTACAGACGTAGCCTTTGCGGAATCTATAAATACCTGTGAATTTCCTGAGTTTGCCTGAACTCGATTCGTGCAGTCTAGGTATTACTCGATCGCTAAGCCTTTCGAGGCAAGCCACTCTGGGTTAAACAATCGTGACTGATAGCGAGCGCCACCATCGCAGAGCACAGTAACAATGGTATGTCCGGGGCCCATTTGGTGAGCCAAAGCCACAGCCGCTCCCACATTAATGCCCACTGACCCTCCCATAAATAACCCGTCTTTGCGTAAAAGCTGGTAGACCACTCGCAGGGCTTCAGGATCATCGATTTGAATGGCATCGTCGATCGGGACGTTCTCCATATTGGCAGTCACCCGGCTATTGCCAATGCCTTCTGTGATGGAACTCCCTGACATTTTGGGTTCTCCTGTCTTGGCGTAGCTGTAGAGGGCACTGCCCATCGGGTCTGCTAAAACACAACGAATATCGGGATTTTTTTCCTTGAGCAGCATGGCTACGCCTGCGTAGGTGCCGCCTGTTCCCGTTGCTGCGACCCAGGCATCTACCTGACCATCGGTTTGTTCCCAAATTTCGGTTCCAGTCGTTTCGTAATGAGCACGGCGGTTGGACAGATTGTCAAACTGGTTGGCCCAGATCGCATTCTCCATTTCTGATGCCACCCGACCCGACAGCTTGACGTAGTTGTTGGGATCTTTGTAGGGCACAGCGGGAACAGTTCGCACCTCAGCCCCCAGCGTTCGTAACAGATCGATCTTTTCTTGAGATTGGGTGTCAGGAATGATGATTAGACACTTATAGCCTTTGGCATTGCAAATATGGGCTAGCCCAATGCCTGTGTTGCCTGCGGTTCCCTCGACAACGGTGCCGCCTGGCTTTAACAAGCCCCGTGCTTCAGCATCTTGAATGATGTAGAGTGCGGCCCGATCTTTAACCGAGCCACCCGGATTCAAAAACTCCGCCTTGCCCAAAATGGTACAGCCGGTTTCTTCACTGAAGCTGTTGAGCCGGATCAGGGGTGTGTTGCCGATCGCATCGACAAAACCTTGTTTGATCTCCATACCTTACAACCCTCAAGCCACGATGGTGCATTCTGTCTCTCCTAAAATTGTGACATCTTTCATCCCCCAATTTAAGCGATGAGTCCCGATTGGGGGAATTGACAGTTTTGTTAAAAAAATCCCTTCATTTATCAGGATTGCTTGCGGTACATTAAGCCTCTGTAACTGTTGTTTCGTCTTGTATGGTGTGAGGATGACCTCAGCGTAAAATGAAGTATGGTGTTAAATATAAAGAAAATGTTAAAGAGCGAGAGGTTCCTATGAATCCCAGGATGATGCAGCAGTTTTGGGCATTGATTGCAACCGTGCAAAAGAATATCCCTACAACGCTAGATGACAGGAGCCTTGTGCAGTGGCTAACCTGTCAAGTCACTGTAGAGGGCAGGTTTGATACGCGCGAAGTGGCCATCCTCAGCGACTACATCGATTCACGACTGCCGCTGATTCGGGACATGGTGCAAGACTATTAGCATTTGCTGGGTTTTGAGTTAAAAATTTCCCTCGATCGCCTCTACACAGCGCTCACACAGCAAAGGATGCTCTGCCGACTCACCCACATGAGTAGAGTAGTTCCAACAGCGATCGCACTTAGTTCCTTCAGCATCCACTACGCCAATCCCTAACGCATCAGCCTGGGATTGATAGGTCAGTCCAGCCAAGCGATCGGGCAAGTCTAAGATTTCAACTTGAGAAGTCAAAAATAGATAACGCAGTTGATCGACTGCATTACTACCTAAGCTATCCACCGGATTCATGGTTTGTAGTGTTTGTCTGAGCTGCAAATCTGGAACATATAGCAGGACTTTGGCTTCCAATGACGATCCAATAGCTTTCGCAACTCTGGCTTGCTCTAATACTTTATTGACTTCCTGACGGATATCTCGTAGCTGCTCCCAGGTTTCTGAGAGCTTGGGTTGTTTCCATCTCTCTTCTAGCTTCACCCAACCCGACTCAAATACGGACTCATAAGGGGTCTTGTAGGGGAGATATTGCCAAATATCTTCTGCTAAGTGCGATAGAACGGGAGCGATCGCCCGCGCCAGATTTTCCAGGGCAACCGCCAAAACAGTTTGGCAACTGCGCCGACGCAACACATTTTCGGCACTAATGTAGAGCCGATCTTTAGCACTGTCTAAATAGAAGTTGGATAAATCCACGACACAGAAATTCTGAATCGTCTGGAAGAACCGGAAAAACTGGTAGCTCTCGAAAGCATCTGTCACTTCTGCAAAGACTTCCGTCATCCGGTGCAGCATATAGCGATCGAGTTCTGGCAACTCTTCGTAGGACACCGCATTGTTTACCGGGTCAAAGTCATGCAAATTACCCAACAAAAATCGCGCTGTGTTGCGGATTTTGCGATACACATCTGCCAACTGCTTCAGGATGTTTTTGCCCAACGGCACATCGTTGGAATAATCCACCGAAGACACCCAAAGGCGCAACACATCAGCCCCATAGGGCGGCTCTTCTTTCTGATTTTTCCCGCCTTCAATCACCACATAGGGATCAACCACATTTCCCAGAGACTTACTCTGCTTACGCCCCTTCTCATCCAAAACAAAACCATGCGTTAGCACAGCTTTATAGGGAGCGTGACCGTTGACTGCCACACTAGTCAACAGACTGGACTGAAACCAGCCCCGGTGTTGGTCGGAACCTTCCAGATATAGATCGACGGGGTAGTGCATCCCCGTCCATTGATGGGTGACGGCTGCCCAAGATGAGCCAGAGTCAAACCACACATCCATTGTGTCAGTCCCTTTGCGGTAGGTATGCCCATTGTTGCGATATGACTCTGGCAATAGCTCATCCACTGACAGTTCCCACCAGGCATCCGAGCCTTTTTCGGCAAAGATTTGCTCAACCCGATCGATCGTTTCAGCATTTAACAGCGGCTCATGGGTCGCCTCGTCATAAAACACAGGAATAGGGACTCCCCAACTCCGCTGCCGTGAGATGCACCAGTCCGATCGCTCCGACACCATGGCTGTGATCCGGTTTTCGCCCTGGGCTGGAATCCAGGTGACTTCGGCGATCGCCTTGAGTGCCTGATCGCGGAACCCTTCAACGGAGGCAAACCACTGCTCAGTTGCTCGGTAGATCACGGTTTTTTGGTGCGCCAGTCATAGGGATA
>JAAUOQ010000519.1 GCA_012034795.1 Leptolyngbyaceae cyanobacterium CRU_2_3 | reverse complement strand
GGGCTGGTATGTGGGCAGCGCCTGCGGCAGTTGGGGTATCGAGTGGTGGTGGTGGAAAAGTCACGGGGGGTGGGGGGCAGAATGGCCACCCGACGGTTGCCAGAAACTTGGGCAGATCATGGCGTGCGGTGTCTAGAGAATCAAGGTAAATTTTCTCAGGCGATCGCTCAAATCTTAACAGAGCGGCAAATCCTGCATTTATGGACAGAGACACTCTATGAGATAAAAGCCAAAGCCAATCCAGTCAAAGCTCATCAGGCAGGAACTACAGGTGAGATAGGTGCAGCGACCGATTGCCAGCCTCGCTATGTGTCCACCCACGGACTGACGGCGATCGCTAAGTTTCTGTCAACTGGGCTAGAGATTTGGCGCAGTCAGCGAGTTCGGGCAATTATCCCTACGCCGGGGCAAACCTGGACTGTTGCTCTAGAGTCTGCGGCAGAAGAAACCAGGATGGCTCCTGCTAAAGCCATCGTGTTAGCAATTCCTGCTCCCCAAGCGCTGATGTTGCTGGAACCCTTGGCGGCACTATTGCCTCCCATGCTGTTGTCGGCGGTGCGATCGGTTGAGTTTGAGGCTTGCATCACAGCGATCGCCACCTATACTCCTACCCACTTCCCTCAGATCACTGAGATCCCCTGGCAAGCGATCGCCTGTTCTGGCATAGCAGATTTAGCTTGGATCAGTTTAGAAACCAGCAAGCATCCAGATTCTGCTCAGCCTGTGATTGTGGCTCAGAGTTCGGCTGAATTTGCCGATCGCCATCTGGAGTCCACAGATCTTCATCCGGTTGGTCATCACCTCTTGACGAGCGCGGCTCAATTGCTGCCCTGGCTGGCTCAACCGGAGCTACTCCAGGTTCATCGCTGGCGCTATGCATTTGTGTCGCGCCCCCTATCAAAATTTTATTTAAGCACCGCTCAACCCCTGCCTCTGGTCTGTGCGGGGGACTGGTGTGGCGGCAACACAGTTGAACATGCACTGCAATCGGGCTGGACGGCAGCAGCCGAAACTGCGGCTCAGATTCAACCTGAAGGCATTCCCGACACCAGTGAAGTCGATTTTCTGGGGCTGCTGCGATCGCTCTAAATACCCAAAAATATCGATAGCGCAATTGCTATCGATATTTTTGGTTAGACCGTTATTAGTTAGACCATTAGCTGATAAGCCGCTCGCCTAGTGGTTGCCTGGGCAGAAACGCGATCGCCCTACAAGCTCATAAAGCCTGAAGCTACTCAGTAATCTCAGCCCCATCTTGGCTCATATTGTCGTTATTGTCGTCCTCTTGGGCGTTGCCACCACTGCCATACCGTCTCTTACCAAATCGGCCAACATTCGTGCGCTTGCGGAATTTGCGAGCGTAAGCCTGGTTGCGGAGCGCTTTTTCTTTCTTTTGGTTGCGGCGTTTAGCCATTCTGAACCTCTTTACACCTTCTTTTAGATCGATTGGGCTAGCAGAAAAAAACTGGTGCGATGGCATGTCGCTTAGCAAATGCTGCTCTAGCAAACATTACCCGCAGCGATTCCATCAAACATTTCCCACAGGATGTCTACTCTAGCATAGTTTTCAACCGGTGCTTGGGTTGTGATTTACGACAAACGGTCAGCCCATTAAGGTTCTGGCCAAATCTAATGCTTGTTGGCGAGTTTGAATTTTGCCTTCAGCTTTGGCTAGTTGAATCGCTTCTAAGAGCTGGCCAATTTGTGGCCCTGGGGGTAGTTCTAGCTGCGTCATCAAATCCCGTCCTGTCAGAGCGGGAACAGGGTGAGCCACCGGATCGCTCAGATCAAGCCAGCGCTCGATTAAAGGGGCGATCGCTGCCAGGGAAGGATTGAGTGCCACTACCAAAACTGCCAGGGCTGGGAAGGCAGCACCAACCCCTCGAAACATTAAAAACTGTTCTCCAAGCGACAAATTTGCTAAATCTGGTAAACCAGAGGATGCCGTTTTAGAGAGCCATTGCATGACTGCAAGAGCCGTCTGAATCTCTGCCCGGCTATATTTTAGGTGCCATAGCTCTTGTTCTGCCGTAGGTAGGGCAGGACTGACTAAGCAAACCAGTTTGGCAATTTTTAGCCAGCTTCGACCTGTGCCAGAAGTTTTGTTGTATCTTTCAGCCAGCCCGATAGATCAAGCCCTCTACTGGACCAGGTTTGAGTCAGGACGATCGCCGCTCGATCAACTTCTGCAAGTAACTGCAATCCTGCTGCTGTCGTGCTAGGAAACCAATACTTTAGCAAGCCATCTTGCCAAGCCATCGCCAAAATGGTGTGCCTTTAGACGTACTGAGCAGGTAGGCAATTTCTCCTTGAACTCGCTCAGCAGCAATGTCCTGAATCAGCCCAGCAATTTGGCGAATGGTGCTTTGGGTTTCTGGGTCTAGCGTAAAACCAAGCTGAGCCGCCTGCCGATAGGCCCGGAGCAGCCGCAGCGGATCTTCTTTCAAGTTTTCTGGCGCGACCATTTGGATCACGCCTTGCTGTAGCGCACTAGATCCCTGAATCGGATCTAAAATTTCCTGAGTGTGCGGATTGTAGGCGATCGCGTTGGCCCGAAAGTCCCGCCGCGCCAGATCGGCTTCCAGCGAATCCCCCACCTGCTGCGCAAAATCCGCTGTCCCTTGGGCAAACACCACCCGCGCAATCTGCCGCTCCGCATCCAACAGCACGAAGCCTGCCCGGTAATGCCGCGCGATCGTCCGCGCCGTCTCCACAGCCCCTTCGGGTAAGACAAAATCCAAATCCAGATAGTCCGAGGTGCGCTCCAACAGCGCATCCCGCACACTACCACCGACCAAACAAGCCGAAGTTGGCAACCATTTCAACTCAAATGGCCAAGTCTGCGGCGAAAGGGCGAAGGCAGGCATGAATGGTAAACGAACGATACTTTGGTTCAAGATCGATATCCTTAAGTCTTGCGATCAGGCGCAGCGGCAGGCGGTAGGGTTTCCGCTCCTGTAACAATGCGTTTAACAACTTTGTTCGACAACTTTGATGCATTCGACAACTTTGTTCGACAACTTCGATGCGTTCAATTTCTCCGGCGATGCGCGCAAACCATCGATGCGGCGAACGACGCCACGGCGCCGTCCCGATTGACGCCACGCCACTGGGTG
>JAAUOQ010000518.1 GCA_012034795.1 Leptolyngbyaceae cyanobacterium CRU_2_3 | reverse complement strand
TGAAGGGCGGATCATCATGCCTGTCTTGTCGGGCTGTTGCTCCAGATAAGTCTGAGCATCAATTAACGTTGGGAAGAATTGGTAGTCCCAGCGATCGCCGCTTTGTTGCATTACCAACCCTTCACCCCGACTTTCTCGCAGTTCTTGCAAGGTGCCTAGCTCAATTAATTTGCCGTTGTCCATAATCCCAATCCGGTTACATAGGTACTCTACTTCTTCCATGTAATGTGTCGTCAGCAAAATGGTCATCCCTTGTTGGTTCAAGCCTTTAATGATTTCCCAAAGGCGGCGGCGGGTTTGAGGATCAAGCCCCACGGTGGGTTCATCTAGGAACAGAATCTGGGGTTGATGCAACAAAGCTCTGGCAATTTGTAGCCTTCGCTTCATACCGCCTGACAGTGCCTTAACTAACTCTTGACGCCGATCAGCAAGCTCAACGTACTCTAGCCAGCGATCGATTTCTTTCTGGCGATAGGGATTAGGAATATGATGCATCCTTCCGTGAAACTCCATGTTTTCCCAAACGGACAGATCCATATCAACACTCGTTTGTTGGAGTACCACACCAATCTGTTGTTTTACCCGAAAAGGTTGTTTGACGACATCATAGCCCGCGACAACAATTTGGCCTTGGGTTGGCTGAGTGAGGGTAGTCAGCATCCGGATTGTGGTAGATTTGCCTGCCCCATTGGGCCCCAACAACCCAAAAATCTCACCAGGTTCGATCGCCAGCGATAAATCATTGACAACCGAGAGGTTGTTGTAAACCTTATGGACATTCTGAATGCAAACCGCAGGGGTCATAAACGTTAAGAAATTTTGAAGTAGAGATCTGTAACTCCAACTTACAACAGCTTGATAGCTCTGGTGTTAATGCCCTCGATAATGGAGGTGATCATCTTCTATGAGGTGCACCATGAATTCCGACTCGGTTACTAGCCAAGCTGTCTCTGTTTTTGCCTCTACGGCGGATCAAGAAGCCACTTGCCTCAATGAAGCAGCGACTTCACCGACCCTTACCGAGGAGCAGTATCGGCGTAAAATGGAGCGCCGCAAGCAGGTGCAGGAGCAGCGCTTAGCCGAGCGCGATCACGAAAAAGGGCTAATTATTGTTCATACTGGCAACGGCAAAGGCAAGACAACAGCGGCTCTAGGCATGGTACTGCGATCGCTCGGTCATGGCTATCGAGTGGCGATCGTCCAATTTATTAAGGGAAGCTGGGAACCTGCTGAGAAAAAGGTCTTTAGCCTCTGGCCAGATCAGCTAGAGTTTCACGCCATGGGTGAGGGCTTTACCTGGGAAACCCAAGATCGGCAGCGAGATATTGAAAAAGCTCAGCAAGCCTGGGAAAAAGCCTTGAGCTTTATTCGCAATCCAGAATTTAGGCTGATCTTATTGGATGAAGTCAACATCGCTATGAAGTTAGGCTACCTTCAAATTGAAGATGTTTTGGCTGGGTTAGCCCAAAAACCACCTGAGTCCCATGTCATTCTCACGGGCAGAGGTGCGCCTGCCGCCTTGGTCGATCGGGCCGACTTGGTGACAGAGATGACCTTAGTAAAACATCCCTTCCGAGAGCAGGGCATTAAGGCTCAGGCAGGCATTGAATATTGACACAACACTTCATTACAAAAAAGGAGTAGCTGTTTTTTGAAAGCCCAAGATCCGCGAGGCTTTCAAAAAATAACCCGTACCTCATTAGAATAGGAAACGCTATCAAGTAAGGCAATCTTAGGTTGAGACAAACTTAGGTGAGACGCAAATGACCCATCTTAGTGTGAATTTAAATCGAGTCGCGCTGCTGAGAAATTCCCGCAATATCGGTATTCCTAGCGTGATCGATGCTGCCCGGACAGTATTAAATGCTGGAGCCTATGGGGTGACCGTGCATCCTCGTCCTGATCAACGCCATATCAAACCTGCTGATGTGTATGAACTTGCAGAGTTGCTGCAAGCAGAATATCCGACTGCCGAGTACAACATTGAAGGCAACCCGTTTGAAGCACAATTTATGGAATTGGTCAGTGCCATTAAGCCTAGCCAATGTACCCTGGTGCCCGATTCACCAGACGCTTTCACCTCAGATCACGGCTGGGATTTGCCTAAAGACAGCGATCGCCTGACTCCCATCATCCAACAGCTTCAAGATTCTGGTATTCGGGTCAGCCTGTTTATGGATGCGATCGGTGAACCGATGCCCCAAGCCAAAGCGATTGGTGCTAACCGTGTGGAGTTGTATACCGAACCTTATGCCACAGCTTTTCGCCAAGGACAAGTCGATCCAGTGTTTTCGCAGTATGCGATCGCCGCTCAAGCAGCCCAGGCGGCTGGATTAGGCGTAAATGCTGGACATGATTTAAACCTGAGCAACTTGGCAAAGTTCTGTACTATTCCTGGCATCCTGGAAGTATCGATTGGTCATGCGCTGATGGCAGAAGCCTTAGAGATGGGCCTATTCAATACCGTTAAAACCTACTTAAATATCCTTCGCTAACCCTAAAATCTATGCAGCCCGATCTCAAGCCAGAAGACTCCAAACCAGGAGATTTCAAACTCAGAGTCAGCGTCCTAGGTCTCATTCTCAACGCAGGTGATGCCCTGCTGATTCATCAAATGGCTCCTCCCGAAATCGATCGCTGGGATCTACCCGGTGGCGGATTGGAGCCTCATGAAAAGTTAATGGAGGGGTTAGCACGAGAGGTACAGGAGGAAACTGGACTGATTGAGTTTCAGGTTGAAAGCTTACTGACAATTGTCGAAACCTTCATGCAGCGTCACCAAGGCGGCACACAGCACCAGCTTAATATTATTTACCAATGCTCAGTACCCTACCGCCCTGACGCGCTACATAGTGATGAGCTAGAAGTGGGTGAAAAAGGGATTCAGTGGCTGCCGATTAGTAGTTTGACTTGTGAAGCCTGCACAACCCGCGCTTGGAAGGCATTGCAAGTAGCAGGTTTGTTAAACCTGCCTGGAAAGATATCAACCCGTTAATTGGGATTGACTATCTTAACGCTTGCTTAACTCCAGTACAGACATGGGAGGAGTGGGAAGCAGAGAGTAAAGAGCAGACTTCTTAGTCTCAGTACATCGCAAAGCCCCAAATAATCCTTGCA
>JAAUOQ010000517.1 GCA_012034795.1 Leptolyngbyaceae cyanobacterium CRU_2_3 | reverse complement strand
GATCTGTTTCTAGTGGAAACCTGTCAGGATGTGCTGCAAATCAAAGCGGCACTGAATGCTATTGAAGAAGTGTTTGCTCAGCGGGGCGATCGCCGTCCCCTGATGGTGTCTGTAACAATGGAACTCCAGGGCACCATGCTAGTTGGCTCCGATGTGGCTGCCATGCTGAGTATCCTGGAACCCTACCCGATCGATATTCTGGGCTTAAACTGCGCGACCGGCCCCGATCGCATGGCCGAGCATATCAAGTACCTATCAGAACACTCGCCGTTTGTGGTGTCCTGCATTCCCAATGCCGGAATTCCCGAAAATGTCGGTGGTCACGCCCACTATAAGCTGACGCCGATGGAATTGCGGATGGCCTTGCTGCATTTTGTCGATGATTTGGGCGTGCAGGTAATTGGCGGCTGCTGTGGCACTCGCCCCGATCATATTCAGCAGTTGGCTGAACTCGTACCCACCCTGCATCCCAAAGCCCGTCCTGTCCGGCTACCCCGCTGGCAGCAGCCCCGCAATGGGGATTCCCTGCCAGATCCACGTCCCGTGCTGAATTATCCCCCAGCAGCAGCCTCAATCTATACGGCGCAGCCCTACGACCAAGACAACTCGTTCTTGATTATTGGCGAACGGCTCAACGCTAGCGGCTCCAAAAAATGCCGAGATTTGCTGAATGCCGAAGATTGGGATGGGTTGGTGGCTCTGGCGCGATCGCAAGTCCGAGAAGGAGCGCATGTCCTGGATGTCAACGTAGATTACGTTGGGCGCGATGGCGTTCACGATATGCGAGAACTGGTGTCGCGGCTGGTTACTAACGTCAATCTGCCGCTAATGCTAGATTCCACCGAGTGGCAAAAGATGGAGGCGGGGCTAAAGGTGGCAGGCGGCAAGTGCCTGCTCAACTCCACCAACTACGAAGATGGCGATGAGCGGTTCTTTAAGGTGCTGGAACTCGCCAAGCAATATGGGGCAGGCATTGTAGTCGGCACAATCGACGAAGAGGGTATGGCCCGCACTGCCGAGCGGAAGTTCCAAATTGCCCAACGCGCCTATCGCGATGCCCTGGAATACGGCATTCCGGCACACGAAATTTTCTACGATACGCTGGCGCTGCCCATCTCGACGGGCATCGAAGAAGATCGGGAAAATGGCAAAGCCACAATCGACTCGATTCGGATGATCCGTCAACACCTGCCCGGTGTGCATATTGTGCTGGGCGTGTCGAATATTTCCTTTGGGCTGAGTCCAGCTACGCGGATGGCGCTCAACTCCGTGTTCTTGCATGAAGCGACTGCGATGGGAATGGATGCGGCGATCGTCAGTGCTGCCAAAATTCTGCCTCTGTCCAAAATCGACCCCAAACACCAAGAAGTCTGCAAGCAGCTAATCTACGACAATCGCCGGTTTGAAGGCGAGGTTTGTGTTTATGACCCCCTGACTGAATTAACCAAGCTGTTTGAAGGCGTGTCTAGTAAAGAGGCGCGATCGAGTGGCTCTATTATCGATTTGCCGATTGAAGAACGGCTGAAACGCCACATCATTGACGGTGAACGAATTGGGCTAGAGGATGCCCTGAAACTGGCGCTAGAGCAATATCCGCCGCTAACGGTAATCAATACCTTCTTGCTAGACGGCATGAAGGTGGTGGGTGAGCTATTTGGTTCGGGGCAAATGCAGTTGCCATTTGTGTTGCAATCTGCCGAAACCATGAAGGCCGCAGTTGCTTACCTGGAGCCATTCATGGAGAAGGAAGACTCTAACCAGTCCAAAGGCGTGTTCCTAATTGCCACGGTCAAAGGCGATGTCCATGACATTGGCAAAAACCTGGTGGATATTATCCTGACCAACAATGGCTACAAGGTGATTAACCTGGGCATTAAGCAGCCGGTGGACAACATCATCCAAGCCTACGAGCAACACCAGGTAGACTGCATTGCCATGAGCGGCTTGCTGGTGAAATCGACTGCGTTTATGCAAGAAAATCTGGCGGTGTTTAACCAGCGAGGCATCACCGTTCCCGTCATCTTAGGGGGAGCCGCGCTCACGCCCAAATTTGTCTACGAGGACTGTCAGAACACCTACAAAGGCAAGGTAATCTACGGCAAAGATGCCTTTTCTGATCTGCACTTCATGGACAAGCTGATGCCCGCCAAAGCCCAAAACAATTGGGATGATCTTCAGGGCTTTCTAGATGAGGCAGCAGAGAATTCTGGAGGAGACATTGCAGATCAGGCATCGGTGGAGGCGGCTGAGTTGCCCACAATGTCTGTATCGGAACCTTTACCCGAAGATACCCGCCATTCTGAAGCTGTCGCTGTAGACATCGATCGCCCCACTCCTCCTTTCTGGGGTACGCAAGTTCTCCAGCCTCAAGATATCCCGATCGAAGAACTGTTTGGCTATTTAGATTTGCAAGCTCTGATTGCCGGACAATGGCAGTTTCGCAAGCCCAAAGAGCAATCGCGCGAAGAGTATGATGCCTTCCTGCAAGCCACAGTCTATCCGCTTTTGGAGACCTGGAAACAGCGCGTCGTGTCAGAAAATCTGCTGCATCCCCAGGTAGTATATGGCTATTTCCCCTGCCTCTCCGAGGGTAATTCGCTGCATATTTACCATCGCAAACGGCAGGCACTGGCTCAGATTTAGAGCCAGTTGTAACCTTCAATTTCCCCCGGCAAAGATCCTTACGGCGGCTCTGTATTGCCGATTTCTTCGCACCTAAAGAGCAAGGAGCGATCGATGTTTTTCCTATGCAAGCCGTCACAGTCGGTGAAGTCGCTACAGCCTTTGCCAAAGGGCTGTTTGAAGCCAACCAATACACCGACTATCTCTATTTCCACGGTTTAGCCGTACAAATGGCGGAAGCCTTAGCCGAGTGGACTCATGCCCGTATCCGGCGAGAATTAGGCTTTGGTGACTCAGATCCCAGCAATATTCGCGACATTTTGGCCCAGCGCTATCAAGGCTCGCGTTACAGTTTCGGCTATCCAGCTTGTCCCAATATTGCCGACCAATACAAACAGCTTGATCTACTGCAAGCCGATCGCATTGGACTATACATGGATGAAAGTGAGCAGATTTATCCAGAACAGTCCACTACAGCGATCGTCGCTTATCACCC
>JAAUOQ010000093.1 GCA_012034795.1 Leptolyngbyaceae cyanobacterium CRU_2_3 | reverse complement strand
AAACCTTAAAATATTTTGCCCTTGCCCTGTTAATTGGTTTCGCAATGGGAGCCTATTCCAGCATTTTTATTGCTAGCACCTTGTTGGCTTGGTGGCGGGTGCGATCGGGGCAAGAAATTCAGATTGGTGGCGTGGTCAAGGATGAAGGGTAGCTAGGAGAGTGGGGCTTGCTTTTGTAGCTCAGTAGGTTAAAGAATGAAGGAAATCAGCGCGCGCGCTCATCTGACTTGACTTGCCATGCCATTTTCCTCCTTCTTCCGCAACACCAAAAAGCCGCCATCTACTGAGAAGCGAACCATCCTAACCGATGTAAGTTGGCAGAAATTTGAGTCTCTCCTGTCAGAGTTAGGGGCAGAGCGTCAAACCCGCCTCACCTACTTCCGGGGCAAGCTAGAGTTAATGACCCCAATTGCGGCTCACGAACGATGCAACAAATTAATTGAGTCGCTTATTCTGATCCTGGCAGAAGAACTACATCTGTCAGTCAGCAACCTGATCCCGATCTTGCTAAAAGCACCAGAGATCGGCTGTGCCGTAGAACCTGATGCTTGCTACTACTTCGCTACCTTAAATAACCTATCTGGCAGCCCGATGGACAGTATAGAAGCCATGCAGGGTAAAACCGAGCTAAATTTACCCCCAAACCCGCCGCCCGATCTATTAGTGGAAGTCGCCTTCACTAAAAGCAATCTAGATAAACTGTCTATCTATGCCAGATTAGGCATCCCAGAGGTTTGGCGATACATTACGAAACCGGACGAAGACATTCTGAAAGGCAAGTTACTGATCTACGAACTGCAAGATTATCATCCCGGTCATAGACAAGATCGCTACTATGTAGAACGCCAGACTAGCCTTGTTTTTCCATTCCTGGAAGCTAGCCGAGTTCTACAATTTTTAGAAGAAAGTGACTCTATGAGCTTGGCAACTGCTGTTCGGCTTTTACGGGCATGGGTTAAAGCGAAAAACATTTAGTGCTTACAAAGATTTAGCACTTACAAAGATTTAGCACTTACAAAGTGGGGAAAAATGTCCGCGTGTAAACCGACAACAGTGCTTCGCCAAAAAATGCAGTCAAGACTGCGGCCAATGCCAGAAATGGGCCGAATGGCATGGGCTGACGGCGACTGATCAATCCCAAGGCGATCGCCCCACCCCCTGCAAATGCACCGATTGCACAAGCCATAAATCCGGCTAGCAGCGTTAGCTTCCAACCCAACCAGGCTCCAATCATGGCAGTTAGTTTAGCATCGCCGCCCCCCATGGCAGTCTGCCCAAAGGCGATCGATCCTAGAACAGTGATCGTATCAAACACCCAAATTCCCACCACCACACCTAAAACTCCTGCCAGCAAGTGGGCTGCTGCGCCTGACAGTCCTGAAGCCAACCCGCCTGCGATCGTCTGATACACGAATCCTGCGATTAACCCAGATTGGGTCAAAGAATTGGGTAAGGTCAGGGTGTCCAGGTCAATCAACGACAGAGCCAGCAGCCAGCTAAACAATACCCAATAGCCCAAAGTGGGCAGAGATAGATTAAATGCCCCGTACACGCCCACAAACAAAATTCCGGTTGCAGCTTCCACCAGTAGATAGCGAACTGAAATGGGACTCCGGCAATAGCGGCAGCGCCCCTTTAGCCATAGCCATCCCAGCACAGGAACATTATCGTAACTCTTGAGCTTGCGGAGGCAGTGTGGACAGCGAGATGGCGGAAATAGCAGCGATAACCCAGACGGAATTCGATAAATCACGACATTCAGAAAGCTGCCCACTGCTGCACCTAGGGCAAAAACAATCAGCGTAGTTAGCCCTACTGAGAAAATTTCCATATATTTGCTGAGAAATGGGTGGGCTGCGCTAGCTAGTGTAACCCGTCAGATCACTTCGGTCAGATGATTTGGGCGCAATGACCCAGTGTGGGGACGTGCGATCGCTAACTTGCCCTATTGTCTGAATATTGGGGCAAATCGTTTGTCGAATGCGATCGAGTTCTGGCATTTCCTGCCAGCCTGACAAAATCCCCTGAAGCTCTTCCTTCAAAGTTTTCAGCGCTTCAATTTGTTGATTAATTTCTTCGAGTTTAGTTTCCAGGTGCTGCTTCATTTCACCGCAGGGAAGCTGCCCCTGATCATGGACTTGCAAAATCTCCTGCACTTCTGTCAGGCTTAACCCTAGAGACTGCGATCGCTTAATAAACGCTAGCCGATTTAATGTAGACTCCTGAAACAGGCGATATCCCGCAGACGATCGCTTCACAGTCGGAGCCAGCAATCCAATCTCTTCATAGTACCGAATTGTCTTAATCGGCAGTTTGCTCTGTGCTGCTACTTCCCCGATTTTCAGCAGCTTCTCTGCCGGAGCACAACACTCTAATCCTTTCATTTTTCATCCTGTTCTTGGCGTTGTGATACGTCTAGCACGGGCAAAGATGGCTCAGCAGAACGCAGCGACCAATAGCTGGGCGGCTCTTTGTAGCTTTTGCTGGCGTTGTAGAGCTTGCCAGCGTAGGGCGATCGCTATTCCTATGGTGCTCATTCCCAGCACTAGCAGTCCACCCTGATTGCTCACCCCACCCATGACTGCGTCTACTGCACCCACAATCAGGACGAAACTAGAAAGAGGTTCCCTGCGATAGGTAGACTTGAAAAACCGAGTCCAAGTTTGATCCATAACCATAACCTTATACCTAGCCTTGATTTCTGTGGCTTAACATCTACAAAAATCGAGTATCTGGGAAAAACTAAGCTTGCCCAACTCTCTGACTTCCACTCTAGCGTGAGACTTTACAGCACCCGGTACGGCGCTTTCACCCAGACTGTAAAATCTCTAAATAAATCCAAACAAAATGCTTTGCTCCTGAGTGGCATCTTCCATCGGACGATCGCCACCACTTCAGAACAAAGCATGGGTTGAGTTAAAACTTGCTATTCAAGATCTTACAAAAATGCCAGCCTAGTAAAATGCCAGCCTAGTAAAATGCCAGCTAGTAAAGCTGAAAGCTTTGCACAGAGCCATCATTAGCCCGGATGCGAACCACAAACGGCGCACCATTGGCTCGTCCTTCCACCACCCAAGAGCGGTTGTTGTTCTCTCGCTGCACAGTATCAATCTTGACGACACTAGAGTAAGGCTCATCAATCCCTAACTGATCGCCAACGACCTCACGGGCGATCGATTCAGCAGAGTTACGGCTCCTGACATCTCCGTTGCCATACTGGTTTTGCCAATTACTGTTGTCATCGTTATTATTGTTGTCGCTACTGGAGTCGTAGTCGTCTTCAATTTCGTAGAGTTCTACATCTCGCGTAGCACTAGAGTAATCACACCCAATCCGCGATGAACCGTTCCGATTTTGCCGGACTTCCATAATCACCTCTGCACCACCTGAATATTCATTCACAGAGACAATATCCTGCACCCGTAGTCCCCGATCGCGGGCTGCCGACACACAAGTTTGTTCAGCACGGCTACTTTGAGCGATTTGGAAGGTTGGCGTTAAATGCTCTGCCGCTGCTCCTGGTGAAGCCAGCGTAGGCAAGCTAGCTGCAACCATTAAAGTGGCGACAGTCGAGAATGTCATCGGTTTCATGGGTTTGCCAAGTTTCTGATTCAGGTGATGTTTTGGATGGTCAGGGGAGTAGCCAGGATCGCTCGATCCCACTACTTGATTGATCCTATGCACGAACATAATCCGGACTCCTCAATAGATGGAAAAATAGAGTCCGGACAGTCAATTTTTGTTCCCTAATTGGGAATTTGTTTTGAATTCTTCTCAAATGAGTTACGGCAGGAAGGCGATCGCCTCCGGAAGGTTTTTGGCAAACCTGCAAATCAACTCAGTTTTTTCTGATGTAGCCTCGACCAGACTTGATCTATTCCTCCCCGTAGCAATTTTCAATTAAATGAAGTACAGATTATTTTTTGAAAACCCTACTCCGCGAGGCTTTCAAAAAATAATCTGGTTTTATCCGAGTGCGAAGCGCTATAAATTCGCCTATCCGTCACTGGGTAAGCTAGGGTTGAACCAGCGTTGAGTCAGCCTGCTAGGAGGTTCGTGGTGACATCACTACATTGTAGCCAAGGGCATGGAAATTTTCCGGGAAGCCGATTTTGCCATTTATGTGGTGAAAAATTGGCAGATACATCCGAAAGAATTTATCCAGGGCTAATCCTAGGCGATCGCTATAACATCATCCATGAGCTAGGACAGGGCGGCTTTGGGCGCACCTATTTGGCCAAAGACATGAATCGATTTCAGGAAGCCTGCGTACTCAAAGAATTTGCGCCCCAGGTGCAAGGAACCTATGCCCTACAAAAATCTGAGGAACTATTTGAGCGAGAAGCAGGCGTTCTGTACCAGCTCAGACATCCGCAAATTCCTCGATTTCGAGAACTATTTCGGGCAAATTTGGGCGATCGCGGTTGTCTTTTTCTAGTTCAAGATTTTGTAAAAGGACAAACTTACCGTCAGCTTTTGGAAGCCCGTCGGCAAGAAGGCGGACTATTTTCAGAACTCGAAATCCACCAGCTTTTAGAACAGCTTTTACCTGTCCTGCACTATATCCACACCAGCAACGTCATTCATCGCGACATTTCACCCGACAATTTAATCTGGCGAGCGACAGATCATCGACCGGTCTTGATCGACTTTGGTGGCGTCAAGCAAGTTGCCGCTGCCGCTGCTTCGCAGTTTATGGCAGTCGAGCCATTGCCTCTTGCCGCTACCCGCTTGGGCAAAGTAGGCTATGCGCCTGAAGAGCAAATGCAGAATGGGATAGTTTCTCCCTCCAGTGACTTGTATGCTCTAGCGATGACGACTCTGGTGTTGATGACGGGTAAAGAGCCTTTAGAACTTGTGGCTCGAACCTTTCAGACTTGGCGACAACAGCTTGACCTCAGTTCAAGCCTTGGCGGCTACGCTCATGAAGATGCTTTCCCTTCAGCCCGCCGAACGGTTCCAATCGGCTTCGGAAGTTCTGCAAGCCCTACAACTTAATATTCCTCTACAACTTAATATTTCTCACCCCCTCACTCCCCCTGCGGTCACTCAACCGCCATCTGCTTTCTCCCATATTCCCTATTCATCTTCCCCTAGCCAACCCTCAGAATCTTCCACTGCCGCTGCATCACTGTATCCGTTGTCTGCTTCCTTGTCCTCTTCTGCCTCTGGGCATCATAGCAAGCATGATCACAAGCACCATCGTATGGGTGTTTTTCTCCTGCTCGCTGCTTTGGCAGGCGCGGGCAGGGGGGTGGTGGACTCGCGATCGCTGGCTGCCTTCCGTCCAAACCTTCATTCCTCAACAGCAAACGAATGTTTCGCCAGAAGAACAACAGCGCCAACAAGCTTTACAAGCCCGTCGTCAAGCTTTAGACATCAGTCAACAGTTCCTAGTGAACCTCACGAACGCCACTTTCTACGAGCGCTATCCCGATCAGCAAGGACGTCAACTGCGGGATGACAAAGCTGATGCCCAGTGGCGTAGCGTTTGGGACGGCATTGCCCACGAATGGCTGACCCTGCTGGAGCAAAACCTTAGTTCTGAGGCGCGGCAAAAATTGGGCAGCTATACCCGTGCCAATCGCGATCAATGGAAACAAGAGGTTAACAAGCTTTATGTAGGCAGCCGATCGCTCTTTGACCTGACCGATGCCAAATTTTTTACCTCTTGCCCCAGATGCAAGGCAAAGAGTTTATTGACCAACCTATAGGTCAGATCTGGCAGGCGATCGCCTCTGACCAAGTCCGCGCTCTCCAAGCCAGTAAAACCCTTAGCCACCTCCAGTTTGCTCCTGATTCTTTCAGCACTCAAGCAACAGGCAATCTTCTACCAGGTGAAGGAAAAGTGTATATCGCAAAGCTATCAGCAGGACAAATTCTCCGAGTCAATCTGCAAGCCCCCTCCCGTAGCACGCTCCTCTCAATCTATCTACCCCGTCCAGGTGGACAACCCTCACCCTTTCCAGAAGATGCTCCCGAAGTCACCTGGGTCGAACAACTCAAGCAATCAGGGTATTACGAATTCGTCATCGTAGACAAATCTTCTACTCCCATCAGCTATCAGTTCAACCTGTCAGTCGATAATATTACCTCGCCCCCCGTAAAATCACCAGGGTCGGAACCCCCTGAAGCTAAAAATTAACCATCAGCTTTCCTGGTTTATACGGTGTAAAAACTCAATTGGGTTAGGCATCCTAGAAGATACGGACTCTTCTTTAGCTTCAAATTACACATCAAGTAATTCCCGTAGTTAGAGGGATACGGATGTCTCTAGTCTCAAGGCATGATTAGGGCTAAGGGACAGTGCGTGCATCTAGTTAAATCTAACTAGTGCCTGTATCTTAAAATCGCCTCTCGAACAAATTTGCTATGACTACCGAACTAGCATTAACCACCAAAATAGGACACGCCCTACTCTTGCTCCAACAGCAGCAAGCCAGTGGAGAACTGGTAATTGCCCACGGTAAACAAACCTCATTGCAATGGCGGCTGTACTTCTACTCAGGGCGTCTGGTTTATGCAACAGGCGGTATGCATCCAGTACGGCGATGGTACAGAGCTTTTAAATATCACTGTCCAGAACAATTTTCGGTAGGTTGGCTGATTCAGTCCCAATCAGACCAAGAACTGTGGGAAGTTGATTTGTTGAATCAGGCGCTGGAGCGAGGTGAAATTAGCCCTCATCAATTCAAAATCATCGTCCAAGCCATCGTCCAGGAAGTGATCTTTACAGTTTTGGGACAGAAACTGATTCAAATCCGGTGGAATCCTGGTAAACAAATTTCCCAGAAGACGGTCTTTTTATCCGTGACTCAAGTCATGAATGAGGTGCAACAGTTGCGCCAACAGTGGCGAGAGTCTGGGTTAGGTTTTCTGCAAGAACTGATGTCTCAGTTCTCACCCGATCTAGCGCCTGTCTTACGCAATCGCTCTCAGTCAACCGAAACCATGGCTACAAAAAACATGGTACACCTCATGCGGGGGCAGCTTACTTTCTGGGATCTAGCGCTAGAACTGAAGCGATCGCTCCCAGAAGTTTTGCGCGCTCTTACACCACTGATTCGTCAGGGTATTGTAGAACTGCGAGAAATTGCTGATTTACCCGCACCTTGCTCCCGAATAGAAGCATTTCACCCGGCGACCAATTCTATCAAAGGATTAATTGCCTGTATAGACGACAATCCAGTCACGATTCAGACGATCGCCCAAATTCTCCAACCCTACGGCTATGAGGTTTTGAGTATCCTCAATCCTTTGCAAGATATTGCCATCCTATTAGAGCGAAAGCCTAACCTAATCTTGCTCGATCCTGATTTAGCAGACACCAAGGGCTATGAACTCTGTACGCTTCTACGAAAATCCCCGATTTTTCAGAACACACCCATTGTAATTTTGACGCGACAAGACAGCGTGATCGATCGCGTTCGGGCCAAGTTGGCAGGTGCATCAGAATTTGTCTCTAAACCACTAGACTCTTCTCAAGTAGTGCAAGTGGTGCAAAAACATATGAGAACTACACTCGAAGCAAAAGCGATAGCCCATTCTCAGTGGGGAGTCGCATAGAATATCAAGTAGTGTTGCAGATATCGGTAGCACTAGCCCATTTACCCAATATTTACCCAATATTTTCATCACCAATCCTCAACATGGCTGCAAATCTCGGTCAAACCCTGGGAACTATAATCCTACGTTGCTTATGGATCTGGGGTGCCAGGATAATCAGACTATGGCTCTGTGTCATTACTGGTTCCCAACGGTAAGGTTTGTTGCTGAAGCAGCCAGCATAAGTCGATATAGTCGGTTTGTGTGTTTCCTCTGGTGCATTTCTCTAGTGCATTCACTCATGGAAATGCCTTCAGGCTAAATCATTGAGGGTAGATCGATGTAAGCGGGTGCATAGTCTGTAAAATTTAGATTCGTTGTATCTATCTACGGAACGGCGCTCATAGCCTGTGAGTCTCTATAGTAAGTTCAAATCCTTTAAACCTGGGTCTAGAGCGCAACTCGCGTTCCGGACGGGTTTGGACAAAGGCTTCGTCACGCCAAAATCGACTTCTACATCTTTCAGCTTGCCTTGTCAGGATTCCACTAACGCCTCTATGCTAATCAGCGTAGGGGGGCTTTCTGGTAAGGCATATGATTGCACCCAAGCCCATTCAGAAGTTAAGCCAGACTCTCTATAGAGGGGGCAAAAACAGTTTCTCAGAGGGACAGCATGAATACCGCCTCCAACATGAACCCAGACGAAACTACTCAAATCAGACCGATTCAGCTGAATAACCCGAAACAGGTTGAGGATAGTAGCCAGATCCAGGTCTACAAACAAGCCCAATCCTCAATCACTAAGCAGTCCAGCGCCTTGACCCCTGGTCGGGGATCGTTTTCACGGTTTCTTGCGCCTCTAACCCAAGACAGCTTCAAAAAGGTGGTTACGGATGTTGAGCAAAAGCTACAGATTGTTAATCAAACTCTATCTTTGCTCGATAATGTGCTGGATTCTCAAGGATTCGACGCTATTCTGACTGAGATGCTGCGATCGATTACCTTAAAAACTGGAGAACTCCTGAATGCCGATCGCACAACCATTTTTTTACTAGACGAAGACAAAGATGAACTGTGGTCTATTGTGGCAGAAGACGACAACGGTAAGAATCTGGAGATGCGGTTCCCCAAGACATCGGGGATCGCTGGAGAAGTGGCCACCAGCAAGCAGGCAATCAATATTCCCTACGATTTCTATGTTGATCCCCGCTCTGGAACAGCGCAAGAATTTGACAAAAAAAATAATTATCGAACTTATACAATGCTCGCTATGCCCTTGCTCAACGATCAAGAGGAGTTGGTCGCTGTTGTGCAGTTGCTCAACAAGCTCAAAGACACTCATGATCCCCAAGCGGTACTGGAGGAACGCATTGACTTGGAAGGTTTCACAGCACGAGATAAACAGGTGTTCTATGACTTTGCTCCCTCAATTCGGCTCATTTTAGAATCATCTCGATCGTTCTACAAAGCTACACAACAGCAAAGAGCCGCTTCAGCGCTGATGCAAGCCACTAAAGCCTTGAGTCAAAGCAGCCTTGACCTGGAAGAGACTTTGAGCAAGGTGATGGAGGAGGCCAAAAAGTTGATGCAAGCCGATCGCAGCACACTTTGGCTGATTGATCGGGAACGGGATCAACTCTGGACAAAGTTTCCAGTAAATGGAGAGCTTCAGGAAGTCCGCATTCCCATTGACGCTGGTTTTGCTGGGCAGGTCGTCACAACTGGGCAACCGTTGCTGATCCCCTTCGATTTGTATGACCATCCTAACTCTGCTACCTCTAAAGAAACCGACCAAAAGACAGGCTATCGCACATGCAGTATGCTATGCATGCCAGTGTTCAATTCGGATGGAGAGTTGATCGCCGTGACTCAACTGGTCAACAAACATCGGCAGGGTGATTTTCTAGATTATGATCCTGCCAATTATCCAGAAGCTCCAGAGTGCTGGCGGGCCAGCTTTAATCGCAATGACCAGGAGTTTATGAAGGCCTTCAACATCCAGGCAGGGGTAGCCTTACAAAATGCCAAACTGTTTGCCACCGTCAAACAGCAGGAACAGATGCAGCGAGATATTCTGCGATCGCTTTCCAATGGGGTGATCTCTACAGATAAAGAGGGCAGAATTCTTGCCGTTAACGAAAGTGCGCGAAAGCTTTTGGGCTTAAATACCGAGGATTTTCTCGAAGGTATGCAGGTCACTGATCTGATTCACCTAGAGAAAGGCGACTTTCCTCGTCTATTTGATGTTGCGTTAACCGGCAAAGACGAGAAGAATCGCGAAAATTACTACCCCGACCGAACTCTACAACCCGCGAGGGGTACTGAACAGCACAGTATCAACCTATCCATCAACAAGATCGCCGATGCGAACGACAGCCTCAAAATCTCTGGGGCGCTGGTGGTGATAGACGACATTAGCCAAGAGAAGCGGTTGAAGAATACCCTATATCGCTATATGACTGAGGAGTTGGCAGAACACTTTATCAATAGCGGCGATACCAAACTGGGGGGCGAACGCAAAGAAGTAACGGTGCTGTTTTCCGATATTCGCGGTTACACTAGCCTGACTGAAAGCATGGAAGCAGAAGAAGTTGTGAAACTGCTGAATGCTTACTTTGAAACGATGGTAGAGGCTGTCTTTAACTACAAAGGCATCTTAGACAAGTACATTGGCGATGCCATTATGGCAGTGTACGGTACACCGATGCCGATCGAAGATCATGCTTGGATGGCGGTGCAGACGGCGATTGAGATGCGTCAACGCCTCGCTAAATTTAATGAGAATCGCCCTCAGCAGCACCAAATTAAAATCGGGATTGGCATCAACTCTGATAGCGTGATCAGTGGCAATATTGGTTCCAGTAAACGCATGGAATTTACAGCAATCGGGGATGGGATCAATCTTGGCTCACGCCTGGAAGGAGCCAGCAAGCAATATGGCTGCAATATTGTCATTAGCGAAAGTAGTTATGAACCATGCCGCGATCGGATCTGGGCACGGGAGTTGGACTACATTCGGGTCAAGGGGAAAACTAAGCCGGTTAGTATTTATGAACTAGTGGGTTTGCGTGACCAAGCTATCTCTGATCGCAAGCAGAGGGCGATCGATTTATATTCTCAAGGACGAAAATACTACCTCAACCGTCAGTTTGAAACTGCCAAAACTACCTTTCAAGAGATCTTAAATCTCGATCCGCAAGACAAAGCTGCATTTCTGCACTTGGGGAGATGCCAACATTGGTTAGAAAATCCACCCACAGATGAAAACTGGGTCGATGGAGTCTGGACGTTGACTGAGAAATAGACAGAAGAATGGGGCGATGAATGAGGGTGGCTAAAAAGCTAGAGAAAAGATGCACTACTTTGATCCAATGTGCAACTCGTTCTTACTCTGCTTAAGCTGCCTCCAGAGTGTCTGAATTTGTTCAAAGGATTCTTCAGGGGTTAGCTTACCGCCTGTCTCTAGGCTACAAATGATGCTGACCCGGTTAGCGAACTCCTGCAAGTTGGCATTAAACATCAAATGCTCTGGGGTGAATTTTCCGTAGTAGCGCCCGCGAGGATTAAAGAAGTTAGAGCGATCGTTCATGAGTCTAGGTTGGATTCTCAAAACTCTGCCTAGTATTCCCTCCAGATCATCCTCCGATATCTGAGCAATCTTACTGAAAAACAAATCCCTCCATCTTGGTAGGAGGGACAATAGTAGCCTTGAGCAACAAGCAACACAGATTGCCTCGTCTGCTTAGGCAGTTTCAATTAAAAAATTTACCCAGTTTAGTCTTGATAGAGCGGGTTAGCACAGCGCAACCCATCTTGCCTTAGTTGACCGATAGCTTTAGATAAGCAATTATACCTCATTGATTTTGCCTAAGACCTGCTCTTTGAGAGCATTAAAGTCACTGGAAAGCTCGCGACGGTTTTCTGCTTTCCAGAGGTAGCGATAGACAAACCAGGCGGTGTAGCCCATACCAATGAGCTTAAACAAGGGAGAAAGCAGAGGGATATCATTAATTGCACCTAAAATCGCTAGCAGCAGCTTAACTGCGATAAATGCAGCAACAATGATCCCCACCGTGATGATAGGACGCTTATATTCCCCAAAGAAGTCTGTCAAATAATCGGGTAAGTCAGCAAGAAACACTGAAATTTTTTCCCCAATTTGCTTAAACTGTTCGCTGGTTGCGTCAGCCGCTCCAGCTATTTTGTCTTC
>JAAUOQ010000516.1 GCA_012034795.1 Leptolyngbyaceae cyanobacterium CRU_2_3 | reverse complement strand
CGAAACCGCCGCGGCCCAAAAGAATGCAGTTCAGCAAATGACGGCCGCCTTTGAACTGAACCTGACGGCGCTCAGTCTGCTGGCGCTAGTGGTAGGCATGTTTTTGATCTACAACACGGTCACCTTTAGTGTGATTCAGCGTCGTCCCATCTTTGGGATTTTGCGCTGCTTGGGGGTAACGCAAGGACAGCTATTTACTCTAATTCTGGGAGAAGCAGCGATTTTTAGCGTGATAGGCTCAGGGCTAGGGGTGGGACTCGGCATTATTCTAGGGCGCAGTATTGTCGGTTTAATTACTCAAACCATCAATGACTTTTATTTTGTTGTCA
This sequence comes from Leptolyngbyaceae cyanobacterium CRU_2_3, assembly GCA_012034795.1. Taxonomy (GTDB): domain Bacteria; phylum Cyanobacteriota; class Cyanobacteriia; order Elainellales; family Elainellaceae; genus Drouetiella. The sequence goes on along the minus strand of JAAUOQ010000516.1, from coordinate 2,808 downwards.
ATGTCCAGCAAGTGACCTTGTCTAACAGCACCATCGCCAAAGGATTGGTCGTGGGTATCGTGTCTGCGCTGTTTGCATCAGGACTGCCTGCCTGGGAAGCCATGAATACGCCGCCCACCTTGACGCTTCAGCGATCGACACTGGAAGTAAAATTCAGCAGCTTTTGCCCAAACTCGTGTGGGCCTGGCTCGGACTCACTGCCCTGGGTGTGCTGCTGCTCCGCTGGCAGGGATCAGGGTTAATTGCAGCCTTCACCGGACTGTTTGCAGTCTTACTGGGAGCCGCCTTGCTGGTGCCACCGTTGATGACGCTCACCATGCAGGCGCTTGTGCCCATTGGCCAGCGTACCTTGGGTGTGCTGGGTCGCTTGGCTCCACGAGATATTCTGCGATCGCTCAGCCGCACTTCCGTAGCGATCGCCGCCTTGATGGTGGCGGTTTCAGTAATTGTTGGCGTTTCCATCATGGTCGGCTCTTTTCGGGGCACGGTGGTGCAATGGCTGGAGCAAACACTGCAAGCCGATATTTATGTCTCGCCGCCAACTACAACCGCTAATCGGGTCTTAGGGAAAGTGGACCCGGCGATCGCTCAGGCACTTCGCAGCTTTCCGGGCATTGAGAAAGCGGTAACTTATAATGACGCTGATGTGCGGGTTGTTGGACTCAGCACTGCTAGCGGCAGCAAACCAACGCCTGACAAACTCGCCAAGCTGATTTCTGCTGATGGCGATGTCTCTGCGGGCAAACGCCCCTATGCCTGGATTCGCGAAGGGTTGGGCCCTGACCCTTGGGATGAAATGAATGCCGGACAGGGAGCGATCATCTCGGAAGCCTTGATCATTCGCGAAGGGTTGGAGGGCCATCCAGAAACGATTACGCTAGAAACTCCAGAGGGCGATCGCTCCTTCCCTGTCCTAGCGGTGTTCTATGATTATTCCTCGGATCAGGGCACCATTATTCTCGATAATGATATTTACCAATCTCTCTGGCATGACGATCGGATTGCTTCATTGGGTCTATTTGTATCTCCCGATGCATCCGTTGAAGAGATAGTTCAGTCCATTCGTCAACAGTTCCAAGGGCAGCAAAGTTTGTCAGTGCAGTCCAATCGCAGTTTGCGCCAGGGATCTTTAGAGATTTTCGATCGCACCTTTGCCATTACCAATGCGTTGCGCCTCCTCGCAGTTGTGGTGGCTTTCATTGGCGTTCTCAGCACCCTGATGAGCCTTCAGCTTGAACGGACTCGCGAACTGGGAATCTTGCGATCGCATGGCATGACGCCTCGACAGTTGGGGACGCTGACGCTCCTCGAAACGGGCTTGATGGGCACAATGGCAGGCATTTTTGCGATGCCGTTGGGCTTTGCCCTGGCGTGGATTTTAATCTATGTGATTAATGTCCGATCGTTTGGCTGGACACTACAAATGGCACTGGAGGGCAAGTATTTCTGGCAGGCAATGCTAGTAGCGATCGTTGCAGCACTGCTAGCCGGAGTCTATCCAGCGATTCGTCTGGGTCGGATGAACATTTCTATGGCAATTCGGCAAGAGTAGGAGTGAGTTAGCGGGGCGATCCCATTGCGGTGACCCATTGCGGTCACACATTGTGGTGATCAGAATTTGTAGTGCGGGCATCTTGCCCGCGACCCAACGCGAGCAACACATTTGGGCAATGCCCATGCAACGCTGGACTCAGCGCTTATAAAAAATGTCCTGCCAATGTTCAGCACCAAACTCCTGTTGAAATTCCTCAATGATCCAAGACAAATCTTTGCCTTGCTGCTGAGCAATGCGGCTTAAGTAATCTCGGTAGGCATATTTGTCTTGCAACGTGGGGGCATCTCCAAAGATGGCTCCTAGACTCCAGGCAGGTTCTGGGAAACAGTTAAACTGCTCATAGAAAACTCGTTTTGTCCAGTTGGGGGCAGACCCTTCCTGGAAGGTCTTTTGTCGCTGTGCCCGGAAAAACTCGTACATTTTCCGTCGTTCAATTTGCCGTAATAACTCTTCGCTGTAGACCTCCACCATATCTTGTGTATGTATTTGCAGTTCGGTTTGCCAGACATAGCCACAGCCTGGACAAGTCATGACAAAGCCCCACAAGAGACGATTGCAGTCGGGACACTGTTTGGTCGGTGCAACTTCTGCGACGCCAGGTTCGCGACGGGTAGGTAGGCAATAGTCTTTAATATCTTCAGGAAAGCCCAACCGCTGAAGATTGTTGGCTTGGTCGAGAATAATTCCGCATGTTTTGCCAGTTGCTGGTGAAATTCTTAATAAACGGCCGATTTGTTGATAATGCAGTGCCCGCGACTGCGTCGGACGTAACAATAAACCAACTTCTACACTGGGTTCGTCAAAACCAATACTGATGACATTACAGGAAGTCAGAACTAGTAATTTACCAGTTCCCAATTCACTGTAGAGCCGCTGCCGCTGTTTAATCGGCGTGCTACCATCAACCGTCTCTGAGGCAATTCCCGATGCTCTAAAGGCTTCTGCCACATGACGGGCATGTTCAACATCCACGCAAAAGGCGATCGTGCGTTTCCCTGGCGTTAGTCGATGCCATTCTTCTACGATGCGCTGCACTAGTTCTGGGCGATCGCAAGCATTCTTCAAATCGCGTTCATCATAATCTCCTGCAACGGTTCGTACTCCAGCTAAATCAATCTGTGTATCGCTAGGAACTCCGTAATATTCCATCGGGGCAAGATATCCCATCCGTTGTAATTCAGCCGGAATCGGAGATGCCACGAAAGTTTCCATGTGATCTCCCAATTGTTCACGTCCTAGCCGATAGGGCGTAG
>JAAUOQ010000515.1 GCA_012034795.1 Leptolyngbyaceae cyanobacterium CRU_2_3 | reverse complement strand
GCTGATTCAGCATGAAGCCTTACAGGTAGGCATGGGTCGCCCTAACCATGTGTATAAGCTGAGCCAAACTGGCCGGAACCAGTTTCCCGATCGCTACGATAAATTTGCTGTCTCTCTACTCACTACTTTGGCTGGTACAGTTGATCAAAAGCAGTTTAGCGATATCTTGCGGAAGCAATGGGAACAGAAAGCCCTGGAATATCGTGATCGCGTCGGCAAAGGCTCTTTGCAAGAGCGGGTTGCCAACTTAGTGGACATCCGCAGGGCCGAAGGCTACATGGCAGAGTGGCATCGGCTGGACTCAGAAGCAGTGGGCGATCGCTACATCATTGCCGAGTATAACTGCGCCATTTCTCAAATTGCCGAGTCGTTTCCGAGTGTCTGCGGACACGAGCTAGAAATGTTTGAGCTGGCACTGGCAGGCTGCACAGTCGAGCGAACCCACTGGCTGGTAGGTGGTGAACACCAATGCGGCTACTTGATTCAGGAGAAGGCTAGTTAGATCGTGTTGGCTATCTCAATACACTTGTCGAGACACTCTCTTAAAGACAGTGCCACTCCGTAACGCATAACCTGATGTAGGCTCAAGTTCTATCTCAAAGCATCGTCAAAAACTTGCGAATTAAACCAATGGTTACGGATGGTAACTCTAACTGCGGTGTCAATCCTACATCTTCTAGGATTTCCAATACTTTAATCGCCTTGGGATTTAGCTCGGCTAACCGTTGCCCAATTTCGTAGGAAGTAAACTGACATTGTTTCCCCCATATGATGGCGGTGGGAACTGTCAGTCGCGGCATGTATTCGGCCAAGTCAAAGCACAAATCACCCCGGACAAAAGAGAGGGCGCTATATTCTGCGTTAGGCTGCTGAGCAGCAGTCAGATAGGCATCTACCATTCCTGAGACACCCGATTAGAGCGGGCAAACTGACGTCTTTCTAAGAAACTGCGAATGCCGCCGCTGGTGGCTAAGCCAAGGCTGTAGAGTAGACGATCGAGCACGGGCGTACTGACTAACTGAGCAAAAAAGCTGCGGCTGTAGTCTTTACCAAAGTCAGAAAGTCCTGATGGAGAAGTCAAGATGAGGGACTTAAACAACTGGGGGTAGGCGATCGCCACTCGAATCAACATTGCCGCTGTGAGTGAAGAGGCAATCACTGTGGTAGGCTGTGGGCAAACTTGCTCTAAGAATTCTTTTAGGGTGGTCAAATAATCGTCAATTCGATACTTGCGAGTCAGGTGAGTCGAGCGTCCCCAACCTATTAGATCGGGGGCAATCACTCGGTAGTCTATGGCAAATGCTGGATAAACCTTTGACCACTCATAGGCAGATGAACCTCCGCCAAAGCCATGCAGAAAAACCAGCGTGGGTCGGTGATCGGCAATCTCTAGGGATGAAGGATTACCCTGCCAAAATACTGGGCTGGCACTGTAATAGACCAACGTACCCAAACTGGTATGGAGTGACTCTTGGCTAAAACCAGGGGGTTGGATCATACAGGAATTAACCTTGAAATCAAAGAGACAGCAAACAGCTTTTTATATCCTGACTATAATCGATTAAATTTGAATCCTCTCGTCAAAAGACAAACATTACAAAGTGTGCAGGTTGAACGCATTCAAAACGACAAATTCGTCATACTATCTAAATAAGGTGCATTACCCTAATGTTTGGTCTTTTCGTTTCAGGTTGCCAATATCTCTCCTTAGAGAGTGGGGGATTCGCTTCTAAGCCTTTTAGCTGTCTATCTGTTGTTTAGATGGCTATTGCTTAGGTCACGGTATCAGTTGATATGAGATTTAGACAGAGCTAAAGTTTGCCCTTTGGTTGGTGTCTTGAGGTTGGCGACGTACTGGAGCAAAGAAGTTTAATCTTCTCTAACAAACAGGTGTAGCGATCGCAGCGGGTTAGGTATGGGGTGGTATCGCCAGTTTCTGAAAATCAGGGCTTTAAAAAAGCATCAGAGTTTGGCTGGTTAGGGATCTGAATTGGCACAAAATCTCGTTTAAACCGTCACAATACCTGTGGTTTTCCAAGATTGCATTACAAGTTAGCCAGATGTGAGCCCCATCTGTTTTGTACTTGTATTCAAGCAATGTTTGGCGTAACTCAGGTGGTAGCAATCTCAAAGCATTTTTGAACCAGGGGGGAGGGCGAAGCCCCCATGCAGGAGCAAACTTCCTGCATGTCGTTCAAGACTGCAAAGAGCCGCTGTCCATCAATCAATTCATATGCATCTCAGAAAAGCTCGGACTTCCTGCGCCCCAGGATGGCAATTGAGCTTTTCACGGCACAACATACACCATTAGGGGGAATCTATGGCTGAGTTTTTGGAGGTTTCGGCAGAGCTTGCTCAACCGCTGGACAACCCAACCCTTGGATCGATTTTGTAGAGGTTACGCCCTCCAATTCGTTTAAGTTAAAGGAGCTAGAAATAGATCAGGCTGAATGGGAATCCTGTGAGCCAAATTATATTTGTTTGGACTTAGAAGAGTTGCCCTGTTTTGTGCCCATTGAGAAACAATTTGAACAGTTGCATGTAGTCTTTGCTAATGCGATCGCCATTCGCCCCTCTAATCCTGCTTACCCCCTCATTCGGGTTCAACAGTGCTAATGGGCGCACCTAAAAATGGCTATTTAGAAGCCAACTTCCTACGCCCAGCCCGATTCGTCAGCGGCTTTGTAACCAGTTCGCGCCGCACAGTGCTGACAGCATTTGATCAGGAGAATCAGGCGATCGCCTGTATTGAAACCTCCGGCACAAACTTGGCAAACCCTGAATCAGCCCAACCCAATGCCCAACCCAATGCCCAACCCAATGCCCAACCTAATGCCCAACTGAGCGTCAGAGCGGCCAATATTTGCCGCGTAACGTTTTACGCGTTTGACGGACAACTAACCTTAGATGACTTTTGTTTCTGTTTAGAATAGAGGTAAAAATCTTCTAGATTGGCGGCTCTTCTGAGTTCCGGGCGATCAGAAATAAGGAAAATCCTAGAGTGCGAGCATCTGGCTCGCGTGTTGACGCAGCCTCCCCGCAGGAAAAACGAGACACTTATACTCAGTAGATCACAAAGCTCCAAATCATCCTTGCAAAATCCTAGTTTTCCGCGCGCGGGTGGAAAACCAGGATGTA
>JAAUOQ010000514.1 GCA_012034795.1 Leptolyngbyaceae cyanobacterium CRU_2_3 | reverse complement strand
AGTGGAAACATTACCGCGATTCCCTGATTGCCTATGACGGCAACCTCAGAGAACGAATCGCCCGTATGAGCGAAGACTGTGAATCGCACGATGAAGCGTATGGGTTTTTCCTTCGCTTGTTGGAAGAACTCACCGTTAACTACTGCAAACTGTCGAGCAACATCAAAGATCTGGAACTGGTTACAGTTCACGAAGGCGAGAAACAGGCAATCTACAGCGAATTTGAAAGTTTTCGTAGCAATTACGTCACAGAAGCATCTGGATGGGTAGAGCAGTCCGACAAGGTAGCCGTCGGCTTTGACTTCATCGAACAAAGCTTTAAGAACGAACTTGCCAGCCTGCAACAGCGCATTGTAGACGCAGAGCAGTTAATTGAGGCATTACAAGCCCCCCGCAAATTCAAAGGTGAAACCAGCGTGGACAAAGCTGGAAATCGGATCATTGAACATTTTGCCTCTACAGGCGTGATCGTGGACGCAATCGAGTCCGTGAAAATTCCCGGTGGTTTTCAGTTGCGCTTTAAGGTCGATCGCAACCCTGATGCTACCCGTCTGGCTGAAAGTGAGTTCGATAAGCACTGTGAACACATGGGTTTGTGGGGACTGTCTCAACGTCCCCTAGACTTCAACCTGGACACCCGCAACTTCCTTCTTAGCGTCAATCTGTATACCGTCCCTGATAGCAAACAAGCCTCTGACCTAAAGCGGTCATCCGTTAAAACCGAGCGCTTTACCCCAGAGCAGATCGCCGAACGATTTCAGCAACTCGACTGCTATAGCGCCGCAGAGTTTGAGGAAGTGGTGCGCTCTAAATTTGTCCCCCGTGTCCGAGTCGTCGCAGGTTCCACAGGTGGCAAATCCCCTTTACTAGAACTAATTGCCTGTGCCATTGCCCAAATTCACAAGGGTGAAATCTGGCTAATCAACCCGATTCCTGGTAGCCCGAAAGATTGGTTTCACGTTCCTGGTGTGATTCCCCCTGGCAGTGATGGGATTCAAGCGGCAATTACTTGGTTAGGCAAAGCCCACAACGAATTTACAACCCGGCGTAATGATCTGCCTGGTTCAGCCAGCAAGCCTTTCGTCACCGTTGTTGTGGACGAGATTAACGCGATCGCCCGTGACTTTCCCGACTTGGGCACAGTGATGAAAGATTTCTACCAGTTGTCAGACCACACCCGCATGGGCTTTCTCACGGCTGGTCAAGGTGGCAATGTCTCCGGCGTGAGTGGTGGTTCCAAGTCCAGTAGTAAGACTGGCAACGCTGGCAAGCTGATGGAAGAAGACTTTCAGAATGCTACCCAGGTGTTCACGGCTGCTGCTGCAAAGACTTGGATTGAAAAGCACTTGAAAGGTAGTCAGATGAACACTTTTCTCGATCGTCTAGTGGCATTGAATCAGTTGTGCGCTGAACTGAACCAGGCAGAAGGGAAGTCAGCCTACCCGACCGATCCAATCATCAAAAAGGTATCTCCCGATGCCTACCGAGTCGCGTTAGTTGTCTCTTCCAGAGAGACTGAGCCATTTTTCATCCAACTTCCGCCTTATAGCAGCTACGTCGGGCAATTGGAGGAAGTGGAGTATCCAGAAGGGGCGATCGTCACCGCTCCTATAGCCAACCAGCAAGCATTAGGGCTGCTAGCATCCTCAGACCCCAGACCTCAATCTGCCTGTACCAACTGCGGCAGTGCTAACTTCCGGCGTAAGGGGACTTACAAGACGGGCAAAGCAAAGTACGTTTGCAGCCAGTGTGGACGAGTGCCGTCTACCCTAGACTGAATTGCTCGACGTGCTGGACGTGCTAGGGAAATTATCGAGACGATCTCGACTGTTTCCCTCGACGACCAAGACCAAGCCCCTACTAAAAAACGCTCTAAAATGTCCTGAATTCAGGCTTTGTCCACCTCTCGCTGTCTCACCTATCGAATTTGTCTCGCCAAATCTACCAACGTCAGGCTTTCTGTACTTCCTTAATTCTGTTTTTCTGTAAATACAGTTTTCATTAATTACTGATTTCCGTCTCCATATTCCTTTTCCATCAGCCCCCTCAGCATATCCACCATTGCGACCCCCTCTTCCACAGCCTTGCGTTTAATTACTCGATGCAAAGATTCAGGGATGTCCAACGTCAATCGTTTCATTTTCACTGGTAGCGTAGTTTTTTCCTTTTCAGGATCAGCCTCAAAGCGACTTGACACCCACTGGTCTACATTTTGCGGTGCTTCCGTTGGATTTGGTTTGCACCCAGACTTACTTTCTTAACCACGTCCTACCTCCAATAATTCTTGAGCCAACGCTTTAAGTTCAATCGCCGCCGCACTGTTTGGCACAGTCTCTAACACCGTTTGCCCTGTAGCTGCTGATTCGGCAAACGCAACCCGTTGGCAAATCTGAGACTTAAGCACAGGAATGTTGTAGCTAGACAATGCTTCAGCGACATCACGACCGATTGCAGTATTTGCGATTTTACGATTAATCGCAAATACTGATTTAAGTTTTTCCTTAAATACAGAAGCTTCTCGTATCAAGTCAACAACGTCTTTTGCTGCCCAGACATCGTAGGGAGACGGTTGGATGGGAATAACTACTAAATCAGCAGCAATAATCGCAGAACGAGCCAAATCGGTAACTCGCGGGGGGCCGTCGATAACAACGTGCCGGTAGCCCTGAGCCGTAGTCGGTATATCGCGATGGATAGTTGGGCGGTCAACTGCTACGACGGTAAATGGAGGTTGGCTCGCTCTTGCCGCTGCCCAATCTCTAGCAGAGCCTTGAGGATCGGCGTCGATTAATAGAACGCGGCCGTCTTTGCTGGCCAAGACGTGACTGATATGGATTGCAAGGGTAGTTTTGCCAACCCCTCCTTTCTGATTTTGAACTGAGATAATCATCGTATCATCGTAAATAAGATTAAGCGATAATTGTGAGAATCCAGTATTTACAAAAATAAGTTTGTACGTAGATACGAAAACCCAAAGATGTAAGTCTCCAGAAAAAGAGAAAATCTGAATTGTGCTTTTCTGTATTAACATTATCTGTCTACTGCTCGTCCACCACTCCTCCATCAAGAAAAGTCCTCGGTACTGGACAAGGTACAAAGGCGTTGAGTAGACACTTTAGAAAGTGTACTAGTCAATAAG
>JAAUOQ010000092.1 GCA_012034795.1 Leptolyngbyaceae cyanobacterium CRU_2_3 | reverse complement strand
TGTTGTTCACACTCTTACAAGGGGGTAATCGGGGTTTGAAGTGCTGCGGTGGCGATCAGTTCTATCGTTCCAGGTCTAGTATTCCTGCTGCTGTCCAGTCGGGCGCTACAAAATGATGCCGCTTTAGGAGGGTTGGGTAATGTGTAAGGCAAGCCCATATAAGGCAAACCCGTGTCAGGAGAGCCTATGAGCTACCTCGCGCTCAAGAACTTGACGAAGCGCTTTCGAGGCACACCTGCCGTACAGGATTTGTGGCTGCAAGCCGAGCAAGGCGAAATTTTGTCTCTGCTGGGTCCATCAGGCTGTGGGAAGTCCACCACTCTTCAGATGATTGCAGGCGTGTTGCACCCTGATAGAGGGACAATTGAACTAGAAGGGCAAACTTTGAACCGGGTGCCGTCAGAAAAGCGGGATATTGCCTTGATTCTTCAGCGAGGCTTGCTGTTTCCCCATCTTACAGTGGGAGAAAATGTCGCGTTTGGGTTGAAGATGCGAGGGGTCAATCGAGTGGAGCGAGAGGAGAAGGCGATCGCCATGTTGCAACAGGTGCAGTTGGTAGGATTTGCCGATCGGCGACCTGCTGAACTCTCTGGAGGGCAAGCTCAACGGGTCGCTGTGGCCAGGGCCCTGGTGATTCGTCCTAAACTCTTGCTGCTCGATGAACCGCTCTCTGCCCTGGATGCCAACCTACGAGCAGACATGCAAGATTTCATCGTGCGCTTGCAAAAGCAGACGGGTGTGACGATGCTGCTAGTGACTCATGACCAGGCAGAAGCAGTGGTGATCTCCGATCGCATTGCCCTGATGTTTGAAGGGCGTTTGCGTCAGGTGGATACCCCCGAACAGCTTTATCGTCAGCCTAGAGATCAGGCTACGGCTCGCTTTATGGGAGGGGTTAACTTTTTCTCGGCTGAAGCTCGTCAGCGGCAATGGACTCTTGCTCCAGGTGTGGTACTCATCAGCCGCTACCCTGCTCAAGGTACAATTCAGTGGACAATTCGCCCTGAAGATATTCAGGTCTTGGCAGAGCCGTTATCTAGCGCAAGCGGATCGGGGACTAGTGGATCTGGGATGAATACTCTTCCAGCGACGGTGGTTGCCAATCGGTTTACGGGAATCCAGCGACGGCTCACCTTGGCGATCGCTCCTAATTTAATGCTGCAAGCTTGGGTTGCTCCCATTCAGGAATGGGCGATCGGTCAATCGGTTTGGGTACATCTGCCACCAGAAGCACTTTGGTGTTTTTCAGAAATGGTGTCTACCTCTTCTACAGTAGAGGTCTTGTAATTGCAAATGTTTTTCTCAGATGTTTTATTTTGATCTCAACGGAGTGTAAAACTTGACTATGCGTCTACCTGGTTCTAAGTTACTCGTTCCTCGTCGCCGATTTCTCTGGCTTTCTGCTAGCACTGGTTTGGCGATCATTGCAAGTAGCTGCAACTCCCAGTCCCCTTCTCAAACTACATTGGACCCCAAAACTGCATCCTGGGATGAAATTTTAGCTGCTGCCAAGGGCACTACGGTGAATTGGGCCATGTGGGGTGGTAGCGATAATATCAACAAATTTGCCGATCAGTGGGTGGCTGAGCAGTTAAAGCGCTATGGGGTGGTGCTCAACCGTATTCCGCTGAATGACACGGTAGAAGCCGTCAACAAAGTTGTTGGAGAAGTACAGGCTGGAAAAACACAAGGCGGCAGCATTGACCTGATCTGGATTAATGGCGAGAATTTCCGCACAATGAAACAGGGGAATTTGCTGTTTGGCCCCTTCGCAGATAAACTTCCTGCGATGCAACATTATGATCTGGGCAATCCAGCAGTGATCTCAGATTTTGGACTGCCGATCGATGGGTATGAAGCGCCTTATACAGGGTCTTATTATCTGATGGCAATGAACAGTGCCAAAGTTGAGCAACCGCCTCAAACCTTTCCAGACCTGTTGGCATGGGCAAAGTCCAATCCTGGACGCTTTGCCTATGTAGCTCCGCCAGAATTTGATGGCAGTCGCTTTTTGTTGACTGCGCTCTATGGTACAACGGGCGGCTACGCGCAATATGCTGGAGCAGCGTTTCAGGAGAACCTGTGGAATCAAAACTCTCCCAAAGTCTTTGAGTATCTTAAGGCGCTAGAGCCTTATCTCTGGCGCAGCGGCGAAACCTATCCCCCTACTCAAACGCGATTGCAAGAACTATTTGCCAATGGGGAAATTTGGATGATGCCTGCCTTTGTCTCCAGTGTGGCAGAGGGGCTGGCCCAAGGACAGCTTCCCAAGACCACAAAAGCCTTTGCACTGCCAGGTATCTCGCTCAATGATCCCTCCTTTACCGCTATTCCAGCTAATGCCAATAATCCTGCCGGTGCCATGATTCTGGCGAACATTCTTTCTAGCCCTGAAGGACAACTTCAGAAGTTTAAGCCCCAAGTCTGGGGTGATCCACCGCTGCTGGATTTGCAAAAAGTGCCAGCGGCTTTGCAACAGGAGTTTACACAGGTAGAAGCCATTTATGGAGTACCGCTGAGAGAATTGATTTCCCAAACAGTGCCTGTGATCAATGCCGAGTACACAACGCGCCTTGAAAAAGAATGGGAAGCACAAATTGCTGTTTAGAGGAAAAACTCATGGTTTTTAGAGAACGTCAGCCTCGCGACAAGGGCATTGTAGAGCACGATCGCTTGATGGAATTGCATCTTTATCCAGGCAATCAGTGTAATCGAGATTGCTCATTCTGTACGGTGTTTGGCCACCCTAATGGAGAATATGCAGAATATACTTTTGAACATTTGGACGCGGCCCTCCGCACTGTCATGCTGCATCAGCAGGGGACGCTCAAGTTTTACGGCGGCGAGCCAACGCTCCATCATCAGAACGTGATTGAGGCGATCGCCTATCTGCGTCAACAGGGTTATCTAGGAGCAGTGGTGATCTATTCCAACGGCATTCAAGCTGAGCGCTTATTGCAAATTCTGGAGTCTGATCCATTGGGTCAAACGACGGCTTCGTTGAACTATTCCATTGCCACAGGTGAAGGCGCACCGCCCATGCCTCGTAAGTCGCTAGAACAGCTTGAGACTTATGAAGTAGAACACCCAGGAGCGATCGCCATAGGTCACGCCGATATTGTCGATTCAGGTCGTGGGGTTGATCCCTTTACTGGTGTCGCCACTCGATCGCAAGATAGTGCCCGTTGTCCTCACTGCTATCCAGTGTTGACTACGTCAGGAAAGTTTCATGCTTGCCCGTTTGCTGTAGAAAATCCAGCTCCGCATTTTCAATTGGGAGAGATTCACAGCAATGCCACTGGCGTTTCGCAGAATTTTCAGGCATTTTTGCACTGGCTAGATAGCGTCCATGAACCTTATGCGGTCAAGCATGATTTACCGGCTTGCACCGTCTGCTGGAAACATTTAGATCAGCTACCAATCCCTACTTTTGTGGATGAATAACTATAGATTGTATTCCTGGTATCTTGGACTCAGGAGATCGCATATGAAACTTGTGGGCAGGTTGATATTCTCTATAACAATGCTGGAATCTCGGTTGTGACGCCATTTCAACAAACCGATTCTGCGACCTTAGAAAAATTTTTGCCGTGAATTTCCTGTCTGTTTTTTATTTATGCCAGCAGGTGATTCCTAAAATGCACCAGGGTGGTGTGATTATCAATACGGCTTCCGAGTTGGCGATCGTGGCTCAGCCCCTCTATACTGCCTACTGTGCTAGTAAAGGAGCAGTTCTCTCTTTTACCCGATCTTTAGCGCTAGAATACGCCCAATCTAATATTCGCATCAACGCGCTGTGTCCCGGCCCGATCGATACTCCGATGTTGCAGCAGGAGTTTAATCTCGATTCTGATCCTATCAAAGCCCAAGAACAGGGCATTGCGACTATGCCGATTGGTCGATTGGGTAAACCAGAAGAAATTGCTCAAGTCGCCTTATTTCTAGCCAGTGAAGCTCCGGCTCTTATGCAATCCAGCCTACACCAGAACCCGTGATCTCTTCATCGGCTCATTAGCGCCTGGACGCTCCCCCACCCACAAAGACTTCGGGAGCAGACAATGCACCGTCTTTGCCCCCCGGCTCTAGTTCTCCTATCCGCGCATCCATCGCTAAACTCGACAGCGAATAGGCATCTAAGGCTGAGAGTCCTTTCAACTCTTGCACTCGTTTGATCAACTCATGGCAGATTGGTTCATTGCCTGCATTGCGTCACTCTCAGTTGCAACAGTGACAAAGTTCTCAGCCGTATCGGCAGTTGGATTGGGGGATAGGGCAGGGGCAGCCTGCTTTGGCAACATGCAGTACACTCCTTTGAGCTGATTGACCACTTCTGATACTCGGCAGTCACCATGAGTTGTCATATATTGCCGTGCAGCAGACGTGTCCAACCCTTTCCAATCTGCCAAAAACTTCAGCGTCTCTTCCTGGAGAATATCGATCGCCACATTCAAATCGCGATCGTAACCCACGGTGATCCAATGGGTCGGTGACTCAATGCGAGGCCAACTCAGCGACTGTCCTTTCAGCACTTCAATGGTCAGATTCAGTTCGCTGAAGGCAGACTCGATCGCAGTCAGGTTAATTTCACCGTTGCCTTGAACCGCATGAGAGTCCCCTGACCACAGCAAAGCTCCCTCAACAAACACAGGCAAGTAAAGAGTTGTACCCTCGATCAGTTCGCGGCAGTCAAGATTGCCACCAAATGGCCCTGGCGGCACTGTGCTGTACTGTCCGCTCTCAGCCCGTGCCACCCCAATAATGCCAGGAAAAGGGCGTACAGGCAGTTCGATTCCTGGCAAGAATTCGGTCATTCCCCGCTGGAGATCAAGAAAGAAATGCTTGACTTGCGGCTCTGGAAATTGCTCTGGAAACTGACCGAGATTAAGGCTACCGGGCAAGTTCCAATTTGCACCATAGGTACGAGGGACAATCCGGTTGATCTTGATCTTCAACACATCACCCGGTGCAGCGCCTTCCACAAAAATAGGTCCTGTGATGGAATGAGGACCACGACCTGGATTGTCTACCCGCAGGCGAGTAATTTCCTCAATGGGCACTCCTGGCAAGATCTGGTTGAGTGATGCCATCATGGTTTCCATCACAACCGTATCACCAGACCGAATACGCGCACGAGGGGGTTCTGCGTTGTTAAACCAACCCCACTGAACCGTTTCATCATTGGCGGGCAACAGATAGACTCCACCTTGGTACTGCCCCACATACCCCTGTTGCAGGGCTGCCATCTCAGGGCGATTGGTCGGTTGCGATCGGGCGTTAGAGGCCAAGGCGATTGCAGCAGTGGTCGCAGCACCCCCAATCAAAAAGTCACGACGGTTGATCATGGAACACACCCAAATAAAGATGGCAAACGCAATATCGACCGATGGAGCGATCGAGTTGCCGCCTATTATCTTCAGATCGAAAGAAAAAGAGTGTTAAGTAAGCTACATAATTAATCAGCTAAACTAATCGACTGTCTAGCAATCCCCAATGATTTGTGAGAAAGGGTGGAGGGGTAGTGCCCCTCCTTGGAGATTCTGTCCCCAAACCCCAAACCCTTGAGTGGAGTGGTGCTACATTAGTAGGCTAACCTAGAGGGTGCGAAGCTCTGCCGTGTTTATTTGAACCGGACATTGCCACAGGGAATGAAGCCAATTTGAGAAATACTGACTTAACGGGTGCTGTGCTGACAGATGTGGATTTTCAGGGAGCGATCATGCCGGATGGTTCGGTGTATGCGTGAGGATATGAATCGGGGGCGATCGCCTTTCTCAGCAAGCGATTAACCTGGCAACTGTAGAGCATCGGTAGATTGAAAATTGCGTCGTTGTGGTGCGCGAAGCACACCACAACGACCGAAAAATCTGGGTTTTAGAAGCAGGGTGTCAGGCTTTTCGATCTACTGAGAATGCTACCACGCGAAGCTCTAGGACAGAAAAGTCCTTATCTAGTTGAGCAACGATGAAAATCTTACTAGTAGAAGACGATGAGCAATACGCTGAGGCGCTAGAACAAGTTCTGACCGACAAACAGCACTATAGGGTAGAAGCAGTTGCGGATGGTGAAATGGCTTGGCAGGCGATTAAATCCTCTGCTTATGACTTAATCGTACTAGATATCATGCTTCCCAAACTCGATGGCATTAGCTTGTGCCGACGATTGCGAAGCAATGGCTACATGACTCCCGTTTTGATGCTTACGGCAAAAGATGCCAGCGCGATCGCGTCATGGGGCTAGATGTAGGAGCCGACGATTATGTGATTAAGCCCTTTGACTTGCCAGAATTACTGGCTCGGATTCGCGCCTTGATCCGTCGGGGTAGTGCAACTCAGGCACCTCTATTAGAGACAAACGGGTTATGCCTGAACCCCAGCACTTGTGAAGTCACCTATCAGGAACACCGGCTCAACTTAACTCCCAAAGAATATGGTTTGTTAGACTTGTTCTTACGCCACAAAGGACAAGTTCTCAGCCGTGCCACAATCATTGAACATTTGTGGTCATTAGAGGAACCTCCGACTGAAGATACGGTTAAAGTGCATCTGAAAGCATTGCGAAAGAAATTAAGGGCAGCAGGTGCGCCTGCTAATTTGATAGAAGGTATTTATGGCTTGGGTTATCGGCTCAAATAAAACTAATTCCTCTCAGCCCAATCAGTTGCGCTGGCGCTTGCTGTTGTCTTACTTAGCAGTCATGCTGGCAATTCTCAGCGTATCATTTTTGGGAGTTTATGAGTTTACCCATCATAGTTTTTATGCTCAATTTGACCATCGCTTGGAAGTACTGGCTCAAGCTGCATCCCACAGTTTACAGGATATTAAAGCTCAAGACCTCCAGCAGCAAAAAGGCAATTCCAACAACAGGCTTGATGCCGATTTGACCTATCGATTAGATCACGATGGAGACTTGGATATTCCCTGGCAAAACTTACGAGCGCCTAACCAAGGGGTGGAATGGTTTAATGCTCAAGGGCGATTGGTGGGTAACGCAGGAACATTGCTTCCCGATCTACCGCCTCATCCAGGTTGGCAAACCTTGCAAAATGGTCGCGTTCGCGCTACGACTTTGCCTTTCTACAGTCATCTCGACGGACAACCTCAATTAGAAGGATATATTCGCACCAGCCAAGATACAACTGAGGTAGAGGCTTTGTTGAGTCACTTCCGATGGGAACTATTGCTGGGAGGAAGCGTGATTTTGGTAATGACAGGTCTGGGTGGTATCTGGCTTACCCGCCAATCTCTCAAGCCCATTGAACAAAGCTTGCAACAATTGAAACAGTTTACAGCCGATGCATCGCATGAACTCCGCAGTCCTTTAGCCGCGATCAAGACATCGGCAGAGGTCATGCAATGCTATCCAGAGCGAATTCATCCCCAGGAAATGAAAAAAGTGGTTGGAATTGCCCATGCCACAAAACAAATGACTCGGCTCGTGGATGATTTGATGCTGTTAGCCCGGATGGATGCAGATCTGATTACACAAACACAAGAGTGGACAGTAGTACCTCTTGATCGGCTGCTGCATGAGTTAATAGAGTCCTTGCAGGGGCAAGCTCAAGCTAAAATATTGATATTCAGTTTCGCCTATTGCCCCGTGTAGCGGTCGAGGGGTCGCTGAGCAAATCACTCGGTTATTCACTAATTTGCTGGAAAATGCGCTTCACTACACCCTAGACGGAGGAAAAGTGATGCTCTCGCTGAAGCGAGTGGATCATGCCGTGGTAGTCGCGATCGAAGATACAGGTATTGGGATTGCCCCCGAAGATCTAAAATTTGTTTTTGATCGATTCTGGCGCGCGATCGGGCCCGATCGCGACGAGTTGGAGGAACCGGCTTAGGACTGGCGATCGCTCAAACAATTGCCCAACAGCATCGGGGTGATATTACGGTGAGCAGCCAACTGGGGGTAGGTAGTTGTTTTCGAGTTCGTTTGCCGATCGTCTAAATTTCTTTTCTATCTACCCCGATTTCTTACCTCTTTTGGTTTTAGTCTTAGAAGTAGCAATCAACCCGCGTTGATTCTGCTACCCATGACTGAGGTGATGTACACGAGTGGTTTGACAACGAATCATTCTTGGTGAAAATCAACTGAGGTTTGTAGAGATTTTTATGAGGTCCAATCATGACTAGAACTATGACTAGAACCGTAACTAGAACCATGACTAGAACCCTAACAAAGAATGCTGTTAGCCCGTGCGTCAAAACTTTACAGGTCGAGATTCCTGCAATTCAAGCGTTTGTAAACCACACAATTGAACACTTTCAACAGATTGAAGATCTGCGATTGCGGAAGGCTTTTCTCACGGTGTTCAGCGACAAAGTTAAAGAGTATGTTCTCAAGGATCTAGAACATGCAAACGTGTCGAGTTCTGAAGAAATCAAGGGATGGTATACACGAGTCAGAGATGTGACTGAATTGCGTTCAGAATTACAGTCATCTCACAAAGAGATTTGGGAAGCTGTTGCAAATTCACTAGACAGTATGATTGCTCATCTTTTATGGAGTAGAAGTGAAGAGATCTCACCAAGAAACTGGCAGTTTCTCTAAAGGTTTTCTGGTCATTACAACTCCTCGCTGTGAGGCTGTGAGGCTGTGAGGCTGTGAGGCTGTGACGCTGTGACGCTGTGACGCTGTGAGGCAAGATGATGCAGTTGGAGGTATGGTAAAACAATCCTCGCTCTGTCTCTACCGCTCATCCCATCATGCCAGATCCCAGTTCTGACTTCCCAAACCATTTAAATGGGCTACATCGTCTGTGGTTGTTCTGCATTTGTGGGGGGATGCTAATCTACTTCACCCAAGTCACAGTATTGTTTCCAGTCCTACCGCTGTACGTGACCGAACGCTGGCAAGAGTCAAGTGTAGGATTCGTAGTGGGCGCAATGGCGGCAGGGCTGCTCTGTTTCCGTCCAGTCATTGGTTGGTTAATCGATCGCTGGGGACGAAAACCTGTATTGTGGCTGGGGTTATGCATTATGTTGGTCGTTTTACCCCTCTATGCCGGGTCGCCTACTCCCATCTGGTTGATGGGGGTGCGTGTGTTGCATGGTATCAGTCAGGCAGCATTTGCAACCGCCTCTCAAACCATGCTGGTTGATTTAGTGCCCCTGAACCGGCGCACTGCCATGTTGGGCTATCTGGCAATGTCTAACACCATTGGGTTTTCCCTCGGTCCACTATTGGGGTTGTTGATCTTTGCTCAGGCTGGTTTTCTCTCTGTTCTATTTCTTCTGGCAGGGTTAACTGTGCTAGGGATTGTCCTCAGCCTACCGTTGCCGTGGAAGTCGTCTTCGCCTACTCAAGCTAGCCCCAAACAAGCCAACCCCAAACAAGCAAGGCGTTCTTTTCCCTGGAAGGTCATTCTTCAGTTTCCGGTACGAGATGCCACGCTGCTCTTTTTCATTAGTTCTTTTTTACACGGTGCGATCGTGACTTTCCTGCCTTTATTTATACCTAATGCTGCCTTGTTTTATAGCTTAAATGCACTGGTAGCAGTGTTGGTTCGATTTGGGTTAGGCAGGTGGGGTAACCAAATATCTCAACGATGGGTGATCAGCCTGGGTATTCTGTGTTCGGGTAGTGCATTAATTGGGTTATCAATTGCACCTCAGTTCTTGATCCTGTGGTCGATCGTCTATGGGTTAGGTTTTGGGTCATTGTTTCCAGTACTATCGGCGATTGTCTCTCTGGCAACTCCAGGGGCAGTACGAGGTCGTGTATACAGCGTCTTTCTGGCAGGGTTTGATGGTGGAATGACCTTGGGCGGTGCAGGTGTACAACCTCTCATACAGGTGTTACCGCTGAGTGTGGTATTTTTAACTCTGGGGAGTATCGGGTGTGGAGCGAGCCTGTTTGCGCTTCGACAGTTCGATCAGCCAATTGTTGTCTCTCAAACCGCTGAATGAAGCAGTTATAGCGCTTCCTACTTCAGTAAAACCAGATTATCTTTTGAAAGCTTACATTTTCGACTGTTTGAGGCTACATGCGGAGGGGGCGATCGACCCTTCAATTAGCGAACTATTCCCCGCAGGGCCTCAGCATCGATCGGTTTAATCCAATAAATCCGTAGGAGATGACCGACGATCGCCATCTGAAAGGGTAATTTCCGGATAGCCTTGACCCATTGAGGTTGAGTGGTGCGATCGATTTCAGACATCTTTAAATTGAGATCAGAACAGCAATGTAAGCGGCGGAGAAACTCTGGATGATCGGTGTCCAGAACAGACGGAAAAGCACGGGCTGCGGTTTCATTGGTTTTGCGAATGACTTCAGCATCAAACTCGGTGGGGTCAAGCCCTAGCGAATCATAAAAACCCGTGCGCTCATGTACTGTTAATGTGTGAGTGGCAAAGACTGTGAGGAGGAAAAACCGGCTCCATAGGCGGGATTGCCAAGTTTGCCAAAGTTTAGGTTGCGATCGCAATAATGCCTTAAAAATATCGCCGTGGCGGTTCTCATCTTGACACCAGCTTTCAAAATAGCGGAACAGTGGGTAAAACTGATGTTCAGGGTGTTTTTCTAGATGGCGGTAAATGATGATGTAGCGCCAGTAGCCAATCTTCTCCGATAGATAGACGGTGTAAATTACCCATTCAAGTGGGAAAAAGGTATAGACCCGATTCTTCGTCAGATGTCTTAGATCCATTGTGCAGCCAAAATCGCTCATCGCTTTATTCAGAAATCCGGCATGGCGGGCTTCATCTCGTGCCATCAGACTAAACATCTCAGACAACAGAGGACTGCGTTCCTTTAATTTACGAGAGAGTTCCTTAAATAGTAGAAATCCAGAGAACTCAGAAACACAGGAGCGCTCTAGATAGTCGATAAATGCTTGGCGGGCTTCTCCTGTAATGTGATCCCAGGATTGATTGAACACCTCATCCCGCACAAAATGGTGGCGATTGTAATCTGCTCGCATTTCTGCCAGCATTGCCTGCAATTCAGTCTCTTGATTGGACAGATCCATCGTTGCAGCCGTTTCAAAATCAGTGGTGTAAAACCGAGGTGTCAGAATGCTTTCCTTGAGTGCTTTTCTAGACACAGCTTCCAGAGATTGTTTTGGCAGAGAAGTCACCATAATGAGATATCGCTATAGACTTAATAACTATAAAGCTATAGTACTTCTTGTTGTTTGACTAGCCTTTTCTAAGATGAGCAATAACAACTTTTATAAGGCTTTATTAAGATATGAGAATTCTAAATTTATCAATCGCTATCTAACTATAGAGTTTTTTAATTATCACTAACTGAGCAAGGTCATACCTAGAAAGCCAGTCTGCTACACGGTATTGCCTGCACGGTATTGCTCAACACTGCCATCCCTTGAAACCGAGGACTTGATTATGAGCCAAGATTTAGCGCAATGCCTGCGAGAAGGCACCCAGCATTCCCATACGGCTGCTGAAAATACAGTATTGATGAACTGTCCGTTGCTCAACGAGAAGGGCAACTGCATCGCAACTTTCAGGGCTATACCACCAAACCAGAAGCTGATTTGATTGGGTTTGGGGTAACTTCCATCAGTATGCTGAATGATGTCTATGTCCAAAATCACAAACGCCTCAAGGACTTTTATCGGGCGATCGTGCCTGGAGAACTTCGCCTCACCCAAAAGGAACCCAAGCGATTTAAATAACTGACAGTGGGGCAGCAAGTTCAAGTAGAGATTACTGAATTGCGAGAAGATGGGGTGTCCAAGAAGTTCCATTCTCGTGGGCACACCTGGCGTGACAGTGCAGCAAGAGCGCGTCTCAGTAGATCGCAAATGGGTTTTGGCGTGCGC
>JAAUOQ010000091.1 GCA_012034795.1 Leptolyngbyaceae cyanobacterium CRU_2_3 | reverse complement strand
GCCGAAATTGTGGCATTTTGCTCGACACGGCGTCCGGGAAAAAAAGCGGCTGAAGACCCGATGCTCCAACCCATTTTGGCGGCGGGAACTCGTTGGATCACCCTGTTTGGCAAGTCTTGGGATCTTCATGTTACTGAGGGACTTCAAACCACGCTAGAAGAAAATCTGGCGATGATCCAAGACACGATCGAATATTTTCGTAGCCAAGATCGGCGGGTCATTTACGATGCCGAACATTGGTTTGACGGCTACAAGCAAAATCGCGACTATGCCTTGCAAACCCTGGCAGCCGCGATCGCTGGTGGAGCCGAATGGTTAGTACTCTGCGACACCAACGGTGGCATCTTACCCCACGAAATTGCAGCGATCGTCCGCGATGTCGCCGAATTTGTTGGGCTAACCCATCTCAACGCCAAACTACCTGGCACTTCTCCCCACTCCCCACTCCCCATTCCCCAAATCGGCATTCACACCCACAACGACTCTGGAACTGCTGTAGCCAATGCGATCGCTGCCGTTCTGGAGGGAGCCAGAATGATTCAGGGCACGATCAACGGCTATGGTGAACGCTGCGGCAATGCTAACCTCTGCTCACTGCTGCCTAATCTCCAACTGAAACTGGGCTACCAGTGTGTCCATCCTGACCAATTGTCCCACCTCAGCGAATCTAGTCGATTGATTAGCGAAGTTGTGAATCTGGCTCCTGATGATCATGCCCCGTTTGTGGGCTTATCAGCTTTTGCCCATAAAGGGGGTATCCACGTGAGTGCCGTGGAGCGCAATCCACTCACTTATGAGCATATTCCGCCACAACTTGTGGGTAATCGTCGCCGCATTGTCATTTCTGACCAGGCAGGTCTAAGCAATGTCTTAGCTAAGGCCCGCAGCTTTGGCATTGATTTAGATAAGCAAGACCCTGCCTGTCGTCAAATCTTGCAACATCTTAAGACTTTGGAGAATCAGGGCTATCAGTTTGAAGCGGCCGAAGCCAGCTTTGAGCTATTAATGCGGGAGTCCCTGGGCCAACGGCAGCACTTCTTTACAATTCAAGACTTCCATGTACACTGCGACATGAGTGGTGTGTCACAAACGGATAAAAGTCAGTCTTTAGCGACGGTCAAAGTCAGAGTCAATGGGCAAGCTATTTTGGAAGCGGCTGAAGGCAATGGCCCTGTTGCGGCACTAGATGCAGCACTCCGCAAAGCGCTCACTAACGTTTATCCAGAGATTGCTACATTTCATCTGACAGACTACAAAGTGCGGATTTTGGATGGTGGTGCTGGTGCTTCAGCAAAAACGCGCGTCCTGGTAGAAAGTAGCAACGGGCACCAACGCTGGACAACGGTTGGTGTGTCTAGCAATATTATCGAGGCTTCCTACCAAGCCAGTGTAGAAGGGCTGGAGTACGGGCTGATGCTGCAAAGTCAGGCTAAGTCAGCTTTAGCATCTCCGAGTTGATGGGTTATGGATTAGCCCTCATTTATCAAGACGACATTAAGGCGAAAAATCGTATAACGACTCATCACAGTCATCAGGATCACTCTTCTGAATAGTTAATGGCTGCACTCAAGCAAGGAGGAGGAGGATGGCAAAGCTGCGATTTCGCGATCGCGCCGAAGCAGGACAGCTTTTAGCCAACCAGCTCAGGGAATATGCTCATCAATCCGACGTTCTAATTTTGGCTTTGCCCCGTGGGGGTGTCCCAGTCGCTTATGAAATATCCAGAGTTCTACAAGTTCCCTTAGATCTATGCTTAGTGCGTAAGTTAGGCGTACCAGGACATGAAGAGCTCGCAATGGGAGCAATCGCCTCAAATGGGATCAGGGTAACGAACGAAACCTTATTGCGATCGCTGAGTATTTCTGAGCAGGTGCTCGCCGAGGTGACGGCAGCCGAACAGAAAGAACTTGAACGACGCGATTGGGCATATCGGGGAAATCGGGCTGTTCCTGATGTTCGCGATCGCACGATTATTCTGGTAGACGACGGCATTGCTACAGGCGCTACCTTGCGGGCTGCGATCGCCCTTTTAAAACAGCAGGCTCCTCGCCGGATTGTTGTAGCAGTTCCCATTGCACCGCCCTTAAGCTGCGAGGCTTTGAAACTCATAGTGGATCAGGTGGTATGTCTCGCAATGCCCAAAACGCTTAGCTCAATTGGTGAGTGGTACGAGGACTTTTCCCAAACGACCGATCAACAGGTTTGTCAACTGTTGGGGCGATCGTTCCCCACCCCGTCCGAGTAAAAGGACGATTCAACTCTAAGCAGGAACAGCAGGCTCCAACCCTAGTTTGGTCAATAGCCGCTTGACATCAAAATGCTTGGACATCATTTGGCAAATGGCCTGAACTTTGATGGGTTCATGCAATCGCACCTGCCCAAAGGCACGATCGACAATTTCTACAGTCGTTAACGTATCTAGATCTACAGAGAGAATGGGAATTTCTAGATCTTCAGCCCGACTGAGAATTGTAGGTGTGGGTGAAATATGCCCCGTTAGGATGAGGCACTGAGTAGAGGTTTCTAAGGCAGCAAGCTGAATGTCCGTGCGATCGCCTCCTGTCACCACAGCCATATTGCGCCCTTTACGAAATAGCCCAGGGCTGAATTGACATTCATTGCACCAATCTTCAGGCTTTCCACCATCAGATCTAGCCGATCAGCACGGCAAAGTACCTCTGCACCTAGCTGATGCACCAGTTCGCCCACACTGACACTTCGCAGTAAATCATTTCGGGGCAAGCTTGCCAGTACCTCAATCCCTTGTTGTTCCAAAAAAGGCTTAATTTGACTGTTGACTAGATCGACCTGATCATGAGGGATATCATTGATCAACGCTCCCATCAAGCGATCGCCCAACTGTTGCTTAGCGGCTAGCAAACCATCCACAACCAGCGCTGAATGAAACCGTGAGACTAATACGACTGAAGCATTCAGCGTTTGGGCAATTTGTGGCAACGATAGATCGAACAGTCTACCCTCTGCTAAAGTCCCTGCTCCTTCCAACAGCACCAAATTGCCCATTGAAGTTTCAGCATAGCTGTGGAGGCGCTGAGTGTAATCAATAGTGTCTAACCCGTTGAAGCGTCGTGCGATCGTCGGCTGATCTAAAGGCAGCAACATAGGTAAGATCCGATCAGCAGACAATTGCAGGGTTTGGGCAATAAACTGAATATCCTCTTCAGTCAGATCTGCTTGAGATTCATTCAGACAAGTCCCAACTGGCTTGCCATAGGCAATATCTATCCCTTGCTCCTGCAAGCAATGTGCCATGCCTAAAATAATGGCAGACTTACCGCTATAAGCTTCAAGAGATCCAACCAAGAGATACTTCGTGGACTGTGGCACGCCCCCTCCTCTAAAAACTGGGTTATACACTAATTGCAACACCGCCTGTTAAATTCGCTTCACTTAAACCGCAGGACAGTCACAACAGGCAATCAAACGGTTTTATCTGAACATTTTATGTCTTTTACCTAGCTAGATTCATCCGATTGCTTCAGCCTTTACATGATAAAGTTCTTCAATTTTTGCTTATCTTGCGGTGGTCTGGCGATTGGTAGTGCTAGAAGCACGCACTTACCCTAAGATACCTGCCTACTATACTTCGGTATCTGTCATGCCACTTTCAAAGACTTTGAGTCTGAAAAAGACCCTTGCCAGAACACCGATAAAGCAAGACAGATCACAAAGAACGATCAACAAACGGTAAATCCAATCTTCAAGCCACTCTCTAGAGCCTTTGCAGTAAATTCAACCCATGTGTATCTGTGCCACAAGTACTAAACAGACCATAAATTTCTGTAAGCGCTTTCACTTCTAGGGCTTGCCGGGGGCTAGCTTTCCAAGGCGAGGGATTGTTATAGGCATAGTAGGTTTCGGCCCCGTCAATGCCTGCATGAGCCGCCGCCGGAATCAGGTCGGCAGGCGATCGCCGATATCGGGCTGGATGCGCCAACACTGCCAGCCCACCTGCCGCGTGGATAGCCGCAATCACATGAGCCGCTTTACAGAGGTCGCCCGTGGTGTGGTGTCCTTGGGTGTAAGGTTGCATAGCCGCATGAGTTGGGTCAAAAGCATAAGCGAGGATATGAACCTCGTCATTCAGCAAGATGGCATTGACTTCCACGCCGATCCAAAGTCGCGGTGTTTCAGGAAGGGATTGGGCATCTAGCCATTGCTGCGCTCTGTAATAGCCTCTAACACTGTGGTGATCAGTAATGGCTAGATCCTGTAGTCCTATCGCGATCGCTTGCTCGATCAGTTGCTCTGGCTGAAGCCGACCGTCTGAGCAAACCGTATGCATGTGGAAATTGAACGAATAAGGACAACTTGCAGCCGTAACGGTTTCAAACAGAGACCGAAGTGTGGCTGCATCCTGTGCTGCTGACGAAGCGAAACCATAAATCAAATCAACAGCCATAGTTCCCTTAAGGGTCTTTTACGTACTATTTTCACTATAGCTGAAGAGTTCAAGGGATGATGTGCTCTAAGCTCCTCAGAACAGCCTCTACCTTAAGGATATAGAGACTTCCGACTCAGCAGGTTTTCAGGATTCCCCTTTTTTGCTTGACTCGCTACTTTTGACTAGCAGTGCCACCGTATAAGCAGCGATGCCTTCTTCTCTGCCGATCGCATCTAACTTTTCATTAGTGGTAGCCTTGATGCCAATTTGATCCGGAGAAATTTGTAAGACAGCGGCTAGGCGATCGCGCATGGCTGCAATGTGGGGCTTAATTTTGGGCCTTTCCGCCACAATCACTGTATCCAAATTGCCAATGCACCAGCCTTTTTCTTGAATCAAGGCATTCACTTGCGCCAAGAGCTTTAGGCTATCTGCTCCTTTCCATTGTGGGTCAGTGGGTGGAAAGTAATGACCAATATCGCCCAGGCTCAGGGCACCCAGCATGGCATCCATAATGGCGTGGGTGAGAGCATCAGCATCGCTATGTCCAAGCAGACCCATCTCATGGGGGATATTAATGCCACCCAAAATCAGGGGGCGATCGCTGACTAAGCGATGAATGTCATAGCCATTGCCAATTCGCATGCCAATTCGCAAATCCATTTGGGGGTTTCCTGTATGACTTCTGGATAAGGCTGTAAAAACGGATCACGCTACGTAAACCCCACCTTACTCCTGATAATTTTGGGCCTGTTGCAGGGCGTCTTCACTATTTTGCCGATAAACGCTAACTCGGTCTTGGGCAAGGGTATGACGAGGATCTTCAGGTGAAATTTTGCCCATTAAATCAGATGCCTTGCGCCAGCGAGAGGCTACATCTAGCCATTCCGCCGAGGTGCGGGCACGGCTCCCCAATGTCACTGTGCTTTCTGCCAACCGCACCGCTTCTGCGAAAGGATCAGGCTGTGAGGCAACGTTGCCTAGCGAAGGTCGGCTATCTGTTACAGGCTGGCTGCCTGATGGAAGAGCAACTGTGGCAGAGGACGCGACTGGCTGTCTTGATGGCGTACCTTTACCCAATAAATTTGCTTGTTGCTCAGCCAGCTTGGGTTCTAGCCAGTTGTACAACGTCCATCCTAACAGCAGCAGAAATATACTTAAGCTGGCACCACCGACTAACCCTCGCCAAAATACCTGTTTCTCACGGGCTAGGCGTTTGGGATGAGATTTCGGTAGATCGGTGGCAAATGCATCTGGAGACTTATCTTTCCAGTCTTGCAGCAGCCTGTGAAACAGATGAGGCTGTTTCAACAGAATTTCTTTAGACCAGAGCAGTTGATTTTCTGGATCGCGATGGATCTCATCTAACCAGAGCAGTTGTTGCTCTCGGACAATCCGGCTATTAATATTGACGCGTCGAACGTTACGAGGTTGGAGCGATTCCAGAATTTTTTGTACTTGAGGAATAACGAGTGGCTGCTCAAGCTGCTCAGGTTTTGCGGCTTCGCAGAGCAGTTGCAAAATGCCCTGAGCAAACATTGCTCTAGTCCGAATTCCAGAACTTGCTAATTTTTCATTTAAGACTTGAATAATTGCAGAGACGCTGCCCTGACGGGCTTGTCTTACAATATCATCGATTGGATCTACCATTGTTCGCTCAGCATTGGGTTAATCATGTTCTCTAGAATCTAGAAGATAGCCTATTAAAAATAGACGCCTATATTCTGAGTCAGAACTCGATTTCTAACCCTAAAGATACATTAAATTTACAACGCCATAACAGGGTATTTTTCAAAGTATGGGGGATGGAGAATAGAGGGTTCTAAATTATGAGTTTAGTCCTTATAACGGGTCA
The DNA here is from genome assembly GCA_012034795.1 of Leptolyngbyaceae cyanobacterium CRU_2_3. Lineage (GTDB taxonomy): Bacteria > Cyanobacteriota > Cyanobacteriia > Elainellales > Elainellaceae > Drouetiella. Next base: position 5,544 of record JAAUOQ010000091.1, on the reverse strand, counting down.
TCCTTGGTTCAAAACTGAAAACTCAATCTTGGCTCATGCCTGATTCGTAGATCATTCATAGCAAATGGTGATAGTCGTTAAACCGTCGGATTTGCCATAAATCCGTATTCCAGCGATTTTGATCCTGGAGTGCCCAGCGCGATCGATCCAGCCAGAATTCAAACAGGGCTGTGTTGCGCGGATGCAATCGCCAGGAGCGATCGCATCCCAGCAATTCTGCTATCAAGTGCTGCAAAATCCAGCTATGACTGACCACTAAAATTTGCTCTCCATTGCCATGACGATCGAGCAACATCTGGATAAAATGACGGCTGCGATCGCGGGCTTCCTGCAAAGATTCGGCTCCTGGAATTTGAATCCAATCGGGTGAACTTTCCAAAGTTTTACACAGATCAGGATGGCGCTCCATTGCTTCTGCCCAGGTTAGACCCTCAAAGATGCCGTTCTGGAACTCTCGTAGTTCGTCAGCATAGTGAACAGCGATTGACTGAGGAGAGCTAGCATTGACAATTTCTGTGTCAATTTCGTCATCAATTAAATTGCTCACTGCTGCTGGCAACGGTTCTGCTAGCAGGCGCGACAGCACAATCTCGCTGGTTTGAGCAGCGCGTCTCAGGGGGCTACTATAAACACAGCTAGGCTGCCAGGACTCTGCCAGCAACCGCTGCCCTAGTTTTTCGGCTTGATGCTTACCTTCATCCGATAGGTCAAATTCTCCATTGCCCTGCATCCGTTTTTGCTGGTTGCCGATCGATTGGGCATGGCGGACAAACAGCAACTTCAGTAGCTTCATGCTCCTCGCTAGATGGGAAGGAGAACTTATGATAGCAGGTTGAGAAAAAGATCACGGCTCAAGGGTTCAATCTAAATCAGGAATTGCTCCGAGTGGAAAGGTAGTTATGGTTCCGGCTTGTAGAGTTCATTATTTGGGTTCGCGTCATACCTGAACAAAAGTTTACAGAATTTACGAGTCGGAGCCGCATCATTCTCTGAAAATCTGCTCATGATCGCTGAGTCATGAGCCATTTCCCGCTTGTGGAGCAACAGCTATGCAAACTTCTTCGTCACTCGATCGCTTTCCGCAACTGTTTGCCGGACTAGCCGCCTTATCTCTCGCAATGGTGATTAGCTCTGTTGTAGGAGCCAATGCCATCCGCACGATCAAGCAATCCAATGATGCTCTGGTTGTAACAGGATCAGCCAAACGCCCGATTCGCTCTGACTATATTGTGTGGCGAGCATCAATTTCCAGCCAGCAGCCCACGGCTCAGGCGGCTTACCAAGAACTAAAACGCCAAACTGCGCGGGTACAACTCTACCTGAAAGATCAGCAGATTCCCGATGATGCTATTACCTTAAACTCGATTGAAACCTATGCCATTCCAGATGTTGACATCAACGGTCGGGAAACCGGTCAGACCAGAGCCTATCGACTGAACCAACGCCTGGAAATTCGATCGAATGAAGTCGATCGAATTACAAACTGTCTCAGCAGTCTACAGATCTGATAAATGAGGGCATTTCTCTAGTATCGGAACCACCCGAATATCTGTACACCCAACTCAGCAAACTGCGGATCGAGATGGTGGCTGAAGCCACTAAAGATGCCAAAGCTAGAGCTGAAGCGATCGCCCAAAGTACTGGAGATCAAGTAGGCGCAGTACGAAGTGCCGAAACGGGCGTATTTCAAATTACCGCTCGCAACTCCACAGATGTGAGTGATTCTGGCATTTATGACACCTCTTCCATTGAGAAAGACATCACGGCCGTGGTATCGATAACGTTCGGAATGCAGTAAGTTCAGAGGATTAGCGGGGCTAAACAGTCACGAGTAGAGTGGGCAATGCTCATCCGACTTAAGGAGCAGCAGTCACCACCTTGAGGTTGCTAATGCGATCGCCCAAAGCTAGGTAGGGGAGTAGGGAATGGGGGTGGCGCTTCTCCCCATTCCCCCCTAGTCAAACCTACGGTTGAATTGTGTTTGCCGATTGATTAAACAGCAAGGACCGCGACTTTTCCATATCAACTGCCTGATTTTTAAACTGCTCTGCTTGCTGATAAGCTCGCACCGTTGCAGGGCGGGTTTGAATGGCTTCAAACCACTGCTTCAGGTGAGGAAAATTTTCTAGCTTCTGCCCTTGCCGCTCATAGGGGACAATCCAGGGATAGATAGCGATATCAGCAATGGAGTAATCTTCCCCTGCTACGTAGGGGCGATCGCTAAGTCGTTTATTTAGCACGGCATACAGACGGCCCGTTTCATTGACGTAGCGGTCGATAGCGTAAGATATTTTTTCTGGAGCATATTGGCTAAAGTGGTGATTCTGTCCAGCCATAGGTCCTAAACCTGCCATCTGCCAAAATAGCCACTGCAAGACATCGACTCTGGTTCGCAAGTCGTCAGACAACAGTTTGCCAGTCTTCTCTGCTAAATATAATAAAATTGCGCCTGACTCAAAAACTGCAATGGGTTCACTGTCGTCAACGGGCTGATGATCAACAATGGCTGGGATACGATTGTTGGGCGCAATCTTCAGAAACTCTGGCTTGAATTGATCTCCGCTACCAATGTTGATGGGAATTACTCTATAGGGCAACTCCACTTCTTCCAAAAACATTGTGATTTTGTGCCCATTGGGGGTTGTCCAGTAGTAAAGATCAATCATGGTCATAGCTCCTAATCAGTCGCAAGGGATCGATCATCAAAATCGGCAGAGACTTTGACAATCTAAGGGATTACTTCCTTAAAACTAGACGAACCGTCTCGTCTTGTCAATCATGAGCTAGCTCAACCGTCTCGCTGACTCATGAATTCACATTGATGCGCATCATGAATTCGTGGCGATCGCCCCCGCAACCCGCAAGATGTACGGTTTGCAAGAGAAGTGGCTCAAGAGATTTGCTTCTGTAAAGTGTTTCTTCAGAGGCTGGCTTGCTACAGAAGGTGTAACTGTGTTGTTTTAAATGCTATTTTGAATATCCCTCTTTTGAATATAGAGCCGCTTTTTATGGAGCCTCCTGTATCGCAGCCCCTTCAAGCAATTCAAGGCGCTGGAACTTCAGCCAAATCTCCTGACTGTCGGCGGCGGCGTTCTCAATCGCACCAAGCTATCCTGACAGCCGCCACAGAATTGCTGGAAGAAAAGGGATATGCGGGAGTTTGTATTGAAGCGATCGCTCAGCGGGCAGGGGTTGGCAAGCAAACAATCTATCGTTGGTGGCCCTGCAAAGCAGCAGTGATTATGGAAGCCTATGCCACGCAGTCAGATCAGGCAATAGCCCTACCCCATACAGGCAGCATCAAAGCTGATCTACTAGAGATATTGGGGCAGATCACTAGGGTGCTGACTCAAACTCCAGCAGGCTTGGTGATCATTGGGTTGCTTGCCGAAGCCCAAACTGATCTCAAAGTGGCAGAGGCATTTCAGCAGCAATTTGTTACTCAACACCGAACCATTACGCGCACTATTTTGGCAAACGGCATTGAGCGAGGAGAGTTGCGCCCAGCTTTGAACGTGGAAGTGGCGATCGATATGCTCTTTGGGGCAGTTTGGTATCGCTTGTTGTTAAACATCAGCCACTCGATCAAGAGTTTATCCAAGAGCTAGTTGAGCAACTTTTGCTGGGAATCAAGGCATGAACAACCCTGCACTCTCCGCCCATCATCCTGGAAACTGAGGGTTATAGAGAGGGTCATCCCAACCAAAAATCTCGTTAGAGTCTTTTTCCTTTTGTTTCACTTTTTCTGGGCGAACCCGTTGGCGATAAGCCGAATGCGCTGAAACGGGAGAATGAGTTGAGGGTTGCTGAGGAAAGGGAGAAGATTTGTCTAATATCGGTGATGGTTGAAACGGCATTTGGGCGTAGCGACTATCCCAACTGACTTCTCCTTGAGCAGCTTGAGTTAAGGCCTGCTCAACAGCGAGCGGTAGGTTTTCCCAATCTACGCAGTCATTCCGTAACAGCCCACGCATTTGTTGGAGCACTTCCCGAAAAGGAATGTTTTTCTGGGACTTTAGCGGCGCATAACTACGGAGCGGGTCGCGATGGACAGCCGCAATCGCTCGCTGCACAGATTGAGCAACCTGAGCCGCATATTTCGTTTTTCCTCGCTCAAGCTGGTAATCTAAGCCTTTTTCACTCGTGGCATACAGTGCAGGCAATTGATTTAAAGCATAAGCTACTAGCTCAGCCTGGTGAATATAAGATGCAATTTGAGTTGGAAGTGCCTTAACTTGCCGCGAGACTTCTGCCTCTACTAGAAGCTCCATAACATTTTTGTAAGTAACCATCGCCTGTTTGCCTCATCTTAAGGTTGCAGATGTAATCGCTGGATGGAGTAGATTGCCCGATGGTATTTTTGAAAAATTTTCTTGTGATCTTTGAATTAATTCTAATCTTTAATGATCTACATTTAAAATTAAGTGTAATTACTGGTGACAGAAAGTCAACTCAGATGGACAGAAAAGTTTAGCAAAGAATTATAAATTTTTCTCTATGCAATTCTCTTCCGTATGTCATTCTTTCTAGTGCTTTTTAGTGGAGAGCACCACAATTCCACGTCTGCAAGTCTGCGTCTGTTCATAACAGCTTTGCAAACGCGCCAGGATTTAAGTGTCTTCATTTAAGTGTCTTCATTGAGGAAATTCAAAGAATCTCAGAAGATCGCATTCACAAAGCCAAATCTATACCAGCTATGACTTCGGCAATCTTTGAGAGTGGATAAAACCCCAGCATTTGATGGTGTGGTACGCTCTGCACACCACACCATCAAATATATTAGATTGCTGAGGTCATAAGTTTCCTCCCCTGCCTGGATCTCTGCTTTGAGTGAATTTCCAAAAGATTTGAATGACACTGTTTGCAAGTTGCAAGTTGCACAAAAAGTTTCTTGGAGAACAGGCTATGAGACAACTTAAGGTAGGCAAAACACTAAACTGTCAGATACTTATGGATTAAAGAATCGGTCAATTCTGAAGTCTTACCAGCCGCAACGATCGATCCTTTCTCCATAATGAAAAACCGCTGAGCGAGTTGACGGGCGAAATCAATCTTCTGCTCTACCACCACTACCGTGATGCCTTTTTCAGCATTAATTCGTCTGAGAGTCGCCTCAATTTCTTGGACGATCGAAGGTTGAATCCCCTCGGTTGGTTCATCAAAGAGCATGACTTGGGGATTGCACATGAGTCCACGGGCGATCGCAAGCTGCTGCTGTTGCCCCCCACTCAAAAGCCCTCCTTGGCGATTGAGATGCTGTTTCAGCATGGGAAAAAATTCAAAAATTTCATCTGGAATCTTTCCAGACTTTTGACGCCTAGCCGTAAACCCTAACTTGAGATTGTCTAGTACAGACAAATAAGGGATGATTTCGCGACCTTGGGGAATATAAGCGATGCCATATCGAGCGCGTTTGTAAGTTGGGGCATGAGTAATGTCACTGCTGCCAAAAACAACACTCCCTCGGCTGACCTTGTTAAGACCGATAATGCTCCGCAACAAGGTTGTCTTGCCCACGCCATTGCGACCCAGTAGGCAAACCAT
>JAAUOQ010000513.1 GCA_012034795.1 Leptolyngbyaceae cyanobacterium CRU_2_3 | reverse complement strand
ACAGCCAACTCCAGACGATGTTAATTGCAAAGGGAATCACCGAAGCTGCCAACACAAATGCTCCAACTGTACAGAGCTGGTTAATACTGGCAAACTGCGGGTCATACATGGCTACACGGCGCGGCATTCCTTGTAAACCCAGTTGATGCATGGGTAGAAATGTCAAGTGAGTTCCCACAAAGGTGAGAGCAAAGTGAATTTTCCCTAGAGTTTCGTTAGGCATTCGCCCGGTAATTTTAGGAAACCAGTGATAGATACCTGCATAAATTCCAAAAACTGAACCACCAAATAACACATAGTGGAAGTGCCCGACGACATAGTAGGTATCATGCACATGTACGTCAAAGGGAGCCGTGCCTAACGTCACACCGCCTAAACCACCAATCACAAACATGGAGAGCAACCCGATCGCAAACATCATGGCGCTCGTAAAGCGGATCTTGCCACCCCACAAAGTTGCCACCCAGCCAAAAATCTTCACCCCGGTTGGAACTGCAACAATCAAAGTTGAGATCGTGAAAAAAATTCGCATCCAGGGTGGGGTGCCGCTGGTGAACATATGATGCACCCAGACAAATAGTCCCACGACACAGATGGCCAGACTGGAGTAGGCGATCGCCTTATACCCAAAAATCGGTTTGCGGGCGTGGACGGGAATCACCTCCGACATAATGCCGAAGATCGGTAAAATCATCAGATAAACGGCAGGATGCGAATAGAACCAGAACAGATGTTGATACAGCACCACATTGCCGCCAGCATCGGGCTTAAAAAATGAAGTGCCAAAGTTGATGTCAAACAGCAGCAGCACCAAACCTGCGGCCAGCACCGGAGTAGAGAGCAATGCCAATACAGATGTTGCCAGGATTGCCCAACAGAACAGCGGCAATTGATCCCACTTCATACTGGGCACCTTCAGGTTGAGAATCGTGATGACAAAGTTCAACGATCCCAAAATCGAGGAAGTCCCCACCAGGACGATCGCCAAAATCCACAGCGTTTGAGCCGTATTGGCCGTAATTAGGCTCAAGGGTGGGTAGGCAGTCCAGCCACTTTGCGATCCGCCAAACAAGAAACTGAGCAACAACAACGCTCCTGCTGGAGGATTCAGCCAGAAAGCGATCGCATTCAACTTGGGAAACGCCATATCCCTGGCACCGACCATGAGCGGAATCAAATAGTTGCCAAAACCACCGATTGCACTGGGCACAATCCACAGAAAAATCATGATTGTGCCGTGGTTGGTCATGAAGGCGTTGTACAAGTTAGGATTCAGCAAATCAGATTGTGGCGTTGCCAACTCCGCCCGAATTGCTACTGCCATGAGTCCCCCAATCAGGTAGAACACAAAGGCTGTCACCAGGTATTGAATCCCAATTACCTTATGGTCAATGTTGAAGGTGAAGTAGTCATACCATTGCCAGGATTGAGGCGGTGAACTGTGGGAGTCAGCAATAGCAGTCTCGCGGGGATCTTGGACTTGAGTCATAGTAATCTACGTGAAGGGTGGGGGATGGGGAGTAGAGAGTGGGGAGTAGAGAGTGGGAAAAACGCTAATCATCCTGTCATCCCGTTGCCCAGCGCTAAGGCAGGGCTAAGGTATACCGTAATTGCTAAAGATTAGGCTGGAGTTGAGTGAGGGTCGCTACATTGACCCCGATCGCCTGAGCATAAGGGGACAGAAACTCAGCGTCTGACGGTTGAACTGGAGTTTGAGCGATCGCCTGCTGTAAATCGCTGGATTGGGCTAGACGATTTTCTGCTAACCAGGCATCATACTCTTCCGGCGAATGCACAATCAATTGGGTTCGCATACTGCCGTGGTAGCCGCCACAAAGCTCTGCACAAACCACTGGAAACGTGCCGATTTTCGTGGCAACAAACCGTAACTCTGTGGGTTGACCTGGCAAGGCATCCTGCTTTAAGCGAAACTGCGGCACCCAAAAGGAATGGATCACATCTTGGGCAGTAAGATTAAGCTGCACGGCTTGACCAGCGGTACATGCAGTTCACCCATCGTCAAACCGCTATCGGGGTAATTGAACAGCCAGGCATACTGTAAGCCAGTCACATTCACCACCAAATCAGCCGCTTTGCCAACCTCGGAGGTTGGTGCGCCAAAGCCATATTTAGCCGTAGGGGAGGCGATCACTGATTCTACTGGATTGCTACTCTCTGTCACTATTGGTGCAGCCATTGCACTTGCTAATGCTGGAGTGTCTAATGCTGAAGTCACCGGATGCGCTGCCATAGCATGATCAGATCCATGCTGATGCGTCAGGGCAAGTCCCCCCATCTGGTCATAGACATCCACGCTGTAAATTCCCAGCCCAATCACGATAATGGCAGGAATTGCAGTCCAGACAATTTCCAGGGAGAAATTGCCCTCAATGGGAGTGCCATCGGTTTCATCTCCAGTCCGTTGTCGAAACTGAATGATAAACCAGACGATCGTTCCCTGCACTATCAAAAACAGGGCTGCGGCGATTGTCACCATGACATTGAAAAAATCATCGACCAACGGTGCTTGTTCAGACGCTTGCTCTGGCAGTAAACCATGATGTTGTCCAACCCAAAGGCTAATCAGGGTAATGACTACACCCGCAAGTAAGGTCAAAAGGGAAGCAGGAACCTGTTTCATATGCGTTTTCCCTATAGTTGACTCCAAGGAAAGCAATCATTCAACTTATCGGCTCATATAGCAGTCCTAAATGATTTGTGAGAAAGGGGGGAGGGAGCGATACTCCCTCCTTGAGGACTGCGTCCCCAAACCCCTCTTGGGTTTTCTCATGACTGAATTTAGGGTTGCTATATCGCGCTTTGCGCTCGATCGACGCCCGATGACTTTGTGTCATCAAAAATTTGCAATCAAAAAATTATCTGAACTTTATGCAATTGAAAATTGCTATATCTGCTTATATCAGATGCCTTCAAGCCAGCAATTAGTACTCATTAGCAGTCACCTACCAAACCCCATTAGTAATGTACTCAATCACTCAAACGGCTTTGCTATAGATAGTTTGGGTAAAAATTTGGGGATAGGGGACAGGTATTTCTCAACCAAAAAATGAGTCTTTATGGGTGAAGGGACTAGTATTTTAGGCAATGCCCATACTCCAAATTCTCATAACTCAAATGGAATTC
>JAAUOQ010000512.1 GCA_012034795.1 Leptolyngbyaceae cyanobacterium CRU_2_3 | reverse complement strand
GTGGCCGGAAAGTCAGGATTTTGAAAGGATTATTTGGAGCTTTGCTACTCTACTGGGATTGAGCAGGTAAATTTAGACTCTTCTATGCAGCATGACAAACCCAAGCGACAGTCAAATCTTTCAACCCGCACCCCGTTCAGAATTTTTGGCAGGAGTGCGCTCTATTTTCCCACTGGCAGTTGGCTCGATCCCATTCGGAATGATTTTCGGTACTTTGGCAGCAGGCAGCAGCTTGTCCTTTGCCGGAACGCTAGCCATGTCTGCGTTCGTATTTGCTGGATCATCTCAGTTTATTGCCATCGGCTTAATTACCACAGGCACGGCTGTGCCTTTGATCATTTTGACGACTCTGGTCGTCAATCTACGACATTTTCTCTATGCCGTTTAGCCTGGTTCCACACCTTCAGCATCTACCAGCGGCATGGAAGCTACCGCTGGGATTTTGGCTGACCGATGAAGCGTTTGCAGTAGCGATCGCTCGCTACACCCAGAGCGATCGCTCCCCTCACAAGCACTGGTATTATCTGGGGGCAGCCCTTTTTATGTATATCAACTGGCAGGTTTGCACGTTAGCCGGTTTAACGATTGGTCACTCAATTCCTAATGCAGCCAGTTGGGGATTAGACTTTGCCATGTCTGTAACTTTCATTGGTATGGTAATTCCTTATGTTAAGAACAAACCTATGATTGCAACGGTGATTGTTGCCGGATTAGTAGCACTATTAGCACATGGATTGCCACACCAGTTGGGATTGATGGTTGCAGCGATCGCCGGTATTGCGGCAGGTGTGGCAACAGAAAATTTGTCAGCCCATTAGTAGCGCAAAGGAGCATTAAAGGCGATGAACGAATTTCTGCTGATTGGGGGAATGGCGACCGTCACTTTTTTAATTCGCTATCCAGTGCTGGCAATGAGCGGACGGCTGAAGCTATCGCCTCAGATTTTGAGGGTTTTGGGCTATGTACCACCGGCGGTGTTGACTGCAATCGTTCTGCCTGCGGTACTGATGCCAACAGAGAATCAAATCTCCTTGAGCTATACCAATGCTCGGATGATAGGGGCGATCGCGGCAATCCTCATCGGCTACTGGCGTAATAACTTATTGCTGACAATTGTAGTAGGAATGATGGTGTTTTTTGGCTGGCAAGGATTACTAGCTGTATGGGTTAGCTAGGTTAGCCCGCTAACCTAGCTAACTAAACTATTAGGTAACACCCGGTTGGTAATGCTGCATGGCTTGCTGAATAAAATCTTGCCAGATCGGATTGGGAGTCCAAATTTTATCCATTTCTACTTTGGCAATTTCAGGATCGCTGTGTAGTTGAGTCACTTGATAAAGATAAGTGAAGGCGGACACGCGCATATTCTTAGCACAGTGGACAAACACTTTCCGCTGCTGATTCGCCTGCATGACTTGGAAAAAGCGATCGAGATCTTCGAGGGTGGGGTGTTCCCAAATCACGGGTATGTAGGCGTATGCAATTCCTTGAGCTTCAACAATTTCTTGTTCATGGGCAATGGCGTTTGTGGCGTTAGGCGGTGCCAGATTCACAATCATTTCATACCCGGCGTCTTTAATGGTTGTAAATTGCTCTACTGTAGGTTGCCCTGCTGTGGCAATCAAGTCAGTAATCTGAATGAAATTGTAAATTTCTTCGAGAGAATTGGTAGACATTGGCTTGCGTATTTGTAGGCTTATTGTCCAGGCTTATTGTCCAGAAAAATCTTGTCTTATCCCACAGCAAATTTAATATAAGCCTACCTAATCAGTAGAATTGCTTATTAGAACTTTACAAAAGCCTAGTCTACTGGGTGATAATGAGGGATAAGGAAAAATATCTTAACAAACCTTTCAGGAGGGTCAGGGTATGGTCGCACTTGCAGAACGCTCTCTCAGCCGATTGACGCTACAGGTTCAAGAGATCGCCGCCGACACCACCACCATTCGATCGCTCGATTGGGATCGCGATCGCTTTGATATAGAATTTGAGCTAGAAAACGGCACAACTTATAACTCCTTTCTGATCCGGGGCGATAAAGTAGCCCTGGTAGATACCTCCCACGAAAAATTCCGCCAGCTTTATCTAGAGAAACTCGCTGATCTGATCGATCTAGCCGAAATTGATTATCTGATTGTCAGCCATACCGAGCCAGACCATAGTGGTTTAATCCAAGACATTCTGCAACGCGCACCACACATTGTTGTAGTGGGTTCTAAGGTGGCGATGCAGTTTTTGGATGACCAGGTGCATCAATCATTTGAGCGCATGCAGGTGAAGAACGGCGATCGCCTCGATTTGGGCCAGGGTCACGAACTAGAATTTGTATCGGCTCCCAACCTGCACTGGCCCGACACAATTCTCAGCTTCGACCACAAAACTAAGGTTCTGTTTACCTGCGATGTCTTTGGGCTACACTTTTGCGACGACCACACCTACGACGAAGATCTAGAAATTCTGGAAGCCGACTATAAGCTTTACTACGACTGCCTCATGGGCCCCAACGCCCGGTCAGTGCTGGCTGCACTCAAGCGCATGAAGGAGCTACCTGAAATCACAACAATTGCCACTGGACATGGGCCATTGCTGCACTACAACGTCACCGAACTAGTGGGACGCTACCGCGATTGGAGCCAGACCCAGGCTAAAGCAGAAACCACCGTGGCGCTTTTCTATGCCAGCGACTATGGCTACGGAGAAGAGTTGGCCCAGGCGATCGCTCAAGGTATTCATAAAACTGGGGTGGCAGTGGAATTGCTCGACCTCAAGTATGCAGAACCACACGAAATTAGCGAAATGGTCAGTCTCGCAGCCGGTGTGGTGATTGGGATGCCACCTCAGTCTGGTGAGTTTGCCAACACCACCCGTGCTGCTTTGGGAACGATTTTGGCTGCCACCCATGCCAAGCAAACCGTGGGATTGTTTGAAGTGGGAGGTGGCGATGATGAGTCAGTCTATCCCTTGCGAAATCAGTTTCAAGAGATTGGTGTGCGGGAAGGTTTCGTGCCAATTTTGATTAAAGAAACGCCGAACAAAGCCACGTTCCAACTCTGTAGAGAAGCAGGAACCGACCTGGGACAGTGGCTGACTCGCGATCGCGCCGTCAAGCAAATGAAATCTCTAGATAATGAGCTAGACAAAGCCTTGGGT
>JAAUOQ010000090.1 GCA_012034795.1 Leptolyngbyaceae cyanobacterium CRU_2_3 | reverse complement strand
CTTCGCTAAGGCAATGCCTTTACCATGCCACGCCAGCGCCAATTTTGGCTTAATGCGAAGGGCCTTATCGAAGCTCACAATTGCTTCTTCATAAGACCCCAACTCCGAGAGGGCACATCCTCGCTGCGCCCAAGCTTGATAATGTTCAGGCTGAAGGTCAAGAAATTTATCGAATCGAGAAACCGCTCCCTCATAGCGACCCAGTCTATATAAAGTATGTCCCTGGTCATACCAGGTTTGGATCTCTTGCTGACTCATAGGAAATTCTGAGCCTGGGGCAGATTTAGGAGGATTAAAGGATCTGTCACCGGTCTACGGTTATTTTTTGTGATCTTATGTGAGTATTGTTCCCAATTTATGAGCAATTACAGCCGAACGCCAGAAAATTATATGTTGCGTTTGAGCCACTCAAATCTAAACAGTACGGTACCCCATTGCAATGTTCAGGGATTCTAAGCGATCGCTGCCACCTGCGTTACCAGTAGGCTCTTGAATAAGTGAATTCCATCTGTACGCCCTAAAATATCGTGTCCCAAAGCAGCATCGACGGCTCTCTCAGGATGAGGCATCAGCCCCAAGACATTTCCTCGGCGGTTGCAAATACCTGCAATGTTGTTCAAAGAGCCATTGGGATTGCCCGTCAGGTCGGCTACTCCAGCAGCATTGCAGTAGCGAAACACAATCTGATGATTGGCTTCCAGTTCTGCTAGGGTTTGAGCATCTGCATAGTAACAGCCCTCACCGTGGGCGATCGGTAAAGTGATCACCTGTCCTGCTTGGTAGTTTTGGGTCCACGGAAGATTAGTACGCTCTACTTTGAGGGGAACGCGATCGCAAATGAAATGCAAGTCACGATTTCGCATTAGCGCACCGGGCAACAGCCCCACTTCCGTCAACATCTGGAAGCCATTACATACACCCAAAACCAGCTTGCCCTGCTCTGCATGTTTCACTGTGGCTTGCAGTGCCGGAGAGAAGCGGGCGATCGCCCACACCGGAGATAATCTCCGTAGCTAAAGCCACCTGGGAGAATCACCACATCTAGATCCGCCAGGTCGCTGTCCTCGTGCCAAACCATGCGTGTGGGCTGGTGCAGCAAGTCGCGTACTGCCATAGCAATATCGCGATCGCAATTGGAACCCGGAAATACAATGACCCCAAACTTCATAATTGCATCTTCCTGCCGTTACTCCAGGGAATAGTCTGACTCTTTGAGAATTGCTCTACTTTTAGAGTTTTCCTACTTACAGCATAGTCCGAAACTTCCACGGCGTTCCGCACCAGCAGTGTTGCTATCTACTGCCTATTCTCTCACCTTAGCTCTCTCACCTTGGCTCTCTTGCCTTGGCAATTTCCTTTAGCTCAAACCGATAGGTTTCAATTACCAGATTGGCAAGAAGTTGGTCGCAAATCCGATCGACTTGCTGCCGGGCGATCGCCTCACTCTCAGCAGTCAGCGTTAGCTCTATATATTTGCCAATCCGGACTTGCTCGACCTTGTCATAGCCCATATGCTTTAGCCCAGACTGAACCGCTGTTCCGGCTGGATCGAGCACCGAAGGACATAGAGTGATGTAGATTTGAGCTTGGAAAGTTTGGGCTTGAAACGTTTGAGCTTGGAAAGTTGGAGTCACAATGATTAGCGGCTTAAAATCTTAGAATCATAGACCTCATTCTAAGCGATCGCGATTCCCAGCGATCGGGTCTGTAGGTCAGCCAGCCGTTCACCCTCTCTCTGTGAAATAAGATGGAGATAGATTGCTCAGATAGTATACTTCTATGAAGCCCCAACGAACTCGCAGCCAAGAGCGGATTCTGAGCTTGCTGACCTCTCTGAATCGGGCAATTTCTGCTCAAGATATTTATGTAGAACTGCGAAGTCGCAGCGAAAGTATGGGGCTGGCCACCGTGTATCGATCGCTAGAAGCGCTCAAGCTTGAGGGTGTAGTACAGGTGCGCACCTTGGGCAACGGAGATCTCTCTACACAACCGTTCAGCAAGATCGCCATCACCTGACCTGCCTACAATGCGGAGCATCCATCCCCATTGATGAATGCCCCGTCCATGAACTCGAACACCAGCTCAACCAGTCTTACAAATTCAAGGTTTTCTATCACACTTTAGAGTTCTTTGGACTTTGTACAAGTTGTCAGATGACTCATGCCAGCAGCTTGGAAGGGTAAAAACCACACACGGGCTTACATTTGCTGATCTTCTATTTGTCAGTTTGCACCATCGATAGCATACTTTGCAGCGTGGCAGGAATGCTGTGAGGATCCAAGAACATTACTTTGCTGCTGTCGCTCTTACCAATTTCTTTGCCCATTTCAAGGTAGCTGAGGGCAAGCAAGACTTTACCTGCTTCAGGAGCGCCAGGATCTTCTTTTAAAGCTTGGTTAACAATTTTGATGGCTTCTGCGGTAGCTTGGGCTTGTAAGACCTGCTGCTGTCGCTCAGCTTGAGCACGCAAAATCAAAGCTTTTTGCTCAGCTTCAGCTTGTAAAATCACAGATTTCTGGCGCGCTTCTGCGTCTAGCACTTGAGCATCCGCTTTGCCACGAGCGCTGTTGACGGCAGATTCGCGTTCGCCCTCAGAGGTGAGGATGGCGGCACGCTTGCGGCGTTCGGCGGACATTTGTAACTCCATCGACTCTTGCACCGCTTTCGAGGGAATAATGTCTCGCAGCTCTACACGGGTGACTTTGACGCCCCAAGGATCGGTAGCGGTATCCAGCTCACGCAGCAGAATTTCATTGATTTCAGAGCGGGCGGTGAAGGTTTCGTCTAACTCTAAACTACCCATCTCAGCACGAATCTGGGTCATCACCAGATTCGTCATGGCAGATTGTAGATTTTGCACCTTGTAGTAGGCTCTTTCCATATCAACAATTCGCCAGTAGATAATTGCATCGACTGTGATCGACACGTTGTCACGGGTGATGCAAGACTGAGGCGGGATATCTAGCACCTTTTCCCGGATGGTTTCCTGGTAGGCAACACGATCGAGAAAGGGCATTGTGAAATTCAATCCTGGCTCCAGCTTGCGATTATAGCTACCCAGGCGTTCTACTAAAACCTCATTTCCCTGGTTGACAATTCTGACAGAGCCAGCAACACCAGCACCGCCTAGTACCATGAGAACTAGCGCATAAAAACCTTCCATTAAAAAATCTCCTAAGATTTATCTAAATGAGTCTGTTTATTCGGCTTCAAAGCGGATTGTATGTTCAGGCATGACAATCAGCGTTGTTCCCTGTCGTCGTATCACATAAACCTTTTCGTTGGGAGCAATTGCCTGCTCCTCATCCTCACAACGTGCCCGCCAGGAATTACCTTCATAAATGACCCGTCCTGCCTCTCCTGGCAAAATCTCTGTCAAGGTACGAGCTTCTTTGGCATCTTCGATCAAACGGGACTTCTGTTTAGGGATAAACCTTTTCAACAGTACATTGAGCAGCACCGACAGCATCAGCCACAGAGCAACTTGCAGTCCTAAAGGCAGGGAAGAGGCTGTCAGGGCAATGGCGATCGCGCTTATTCCCATCGTCAGTTCTACGAAGGCGGTAGGAATAATAAATTCCATAATACAGAGGGACACTCCCGCAAGCATCCAAATCACTGGAGTACTCATTTGGTTCAGTTAGGAGAGTAAATCTAGGTGAAACAGATAGGCTGAGAATTCCCGACATTCAGGCTCAATGCTTAACTTAAAGTTTAAAGACTCAAGGTTGAGATCTCACAATTTCAAATTTGAGGTTGGGATCAGGGGTAGACAGCGCTTTGAAGCTTAAGGATCACAACAGAGGCAAGCACAGAATTTCCGGAAGAAGGAGAAGAAACTGGGAGGTATAAAGTGGGTTGTGAAGAAGAGTTTCCAGAACTCAAGCCACAGAGTAGTATGTCTAAGTTTAATCTACCCTAGCCTTGGGTAATTATGGAGACTAATCTACATCTCTTCTCATTTTCTATGCGTCCCTCTTCTAATCGGCATAATGGGGAGAGAATCTTGCCCCTCTCAACTCATGAGCCACCCTCCTGTGCAAATTCAATGCGCCAACCCTGATTGCCTGCATCCAGATAATGATCTGGGGCAGGTAGTGTGCAAGCGCTGCCAAAAGCCGTTGCTTTATCGCTATCTTTGGGCAGTGAATACTGCCGATATTCCAGTCGATACGAGTGTTGCCGATCGCTACTTGGTTGTCCATCCGCAAATTTGGCTAGATACTCAGCCAGCACGCCAAGCAGATTTGCCCCCGCTGATTCCCAATTCAATGCTGCCTTATTTGCATTTGTATTCGCAGCGCCTCCATACCCCAGGGCTGTATGGGTTTTGCAAGCAAGCTGAGGATGCTCCAGCAATCACGCTTTTAGATAATGTCCCCATCACCTCAACGGGACAACTTCTCCCCAACCTAGAAACGGTCTGGAAAAACACATCACCAGTCCGACAAGTTTATTGGCTCTGGCAGTTCTTACAGCTCTGGCTGCCTTTGAAAGATATGGAAGTAACTAATAGTTTGCTGGTGCCTGACAACCTCTATGTGGAAGGATGGCGGGTGCGATTGCGCGAACTGATATCTGACTACCCTGACATCCCTGATTCCCAAGTTGAAAATGAAGCAGAGGCCCCAGAAAGCGATTCAGCAAACGATTCAGAGGGAAATGGCAGCCCAGATGACAGCCCAGATGACAGCCTAGAAGCCAATGCAGAAGACGATCTAGCAACAAGCGATCGCTCTTCACCAATTGCTACTGAATCTGAGACGCTAGAAAGTAACTCAGTAAATGATTCGAGACGCAGATGACAGCCCAAATAGCAATCCAGATGACAGCCCAGAAGCCAATACAGAAGACGATACGGCAACAGGCGATCGCCCTTCAGCCAGTTGCTAGCTGAATCTGAAACGCTAGACCAAGCAATTCAGCAAGCAGATGCAGATGCAGATGCAGACGAGAGTCCAGAAGCCAATGCAGAAGGTGATACAGAAGACGATACAGCAACAAGCGATCGCCCTGCTCTGATCAAGTCCCAGGCTCTAGCCAGCGATGCACCTGAAAGCACCAGAAAGCACCGAAAGCGCTGAAAATACTCATGAAGAGGCAGACGCAGGCGTAGAGGCAGACGCTCAGTTTTCTGACCCTTTGCCACTCCTCAAAGATTTAGGTACCTTGTGGCTAACTTGGGCAGAAATGGCCCATGAGACGATCGCTGAACCTCTGCGAAAAATTTGTCAGCAGATGCAGAGTTATACCACTGAAGAGACTGAAGTTGAATTGGAAGCGATTGCCACTCAACTGAACACCTTGCTACTAGAACAGGCGGCCCAGCTACCCTTACAGGTAGAGATTGCCGGATCTACCACCACCGGACCACAGCGCGCTCATAACGAAGATGCTTGTTTCCCCACTGCGTCCTCTACAGATGACCCGCTATTGCCCTATGTTGGAATTATTTGCGACGGCATTGGGGGGCATGAAGGCGGTGAAGTTGCGAGTCAGTTAGCCTTGCGATCGCTGCATCTCCAAACCCGTGCCCTGCTCACCGAAGTTTTAGAGCAAACTGAGCCACTTCCCCCTACAGTGGTGGCACAACAGCTCACGGAAATGGTGCGAGTAGTTAACAATCTAATTTCTACTCAAAACGATAGCCAGGGTAGATCTCTACGCCAGCGGATGGGCACCACAATGGTTATGGCAATGCAGATGCCACAGCAGGTCTCCATCTCTAGCAGACAAGGCAATGCCCACGAACTGTATCTAGTCCATGTGGGCGACAGCCGTGCCTATTGGATTACCCCAGAATATTGTCATCAACTCACGGTTGATATGATGTGGTAACACGAGAAGTGGTTATGGGACGTAGTCCCTATCAAGAGGCTATCCGCCGATCAGACGGCGGTGCTTTGATTCAAGCATTGGGAACTCGCGGCTCTGATCAGTTGGAGATCAACGTCCAGCGATTTGTGATTGAAGAAGACGGCTTGCTCCTCCTCTGTTCGGATGGACTAAGCGACTACGATCGCGTTGAGCAATTCTGGCAGGCGATCGCCCGATCTGTCTTTAAAGACAAAACATCAGTTCAAAGCACAGCCCAAGCTTGGATTAGTCTAGCCAACCAGCTCAACGGACATGACAACACCTCTGTCGTGCTATTGCGTTGTTTAGTCAGTGATTCCTCAACTCAGCCGATTAACACAGAACCTGTATCTACAGAACCTGTATCTGCTGCCAAAGCCTTGCTTCCAGACTTAAAATCTGAGCCGCTCGCAGATTCTTCAAGAGCACTACTCTACGACGATGAGGACACAAAACCTCCGATACCTGACCCAAATTCTTCCTCTATCTCTCAGTTCCCTTGGGAGCCTGCGCCTTCAGGCACAAGGCTGATGGCGTTGCTTGTTCTGGTGCTGGCAGCAGGGATATTGGGCTGGGCAATTTTGCTACAGATGGTTCGATCGTCTCAATCGCAACCCTCTCAATCGCAACCCTCTCAATCACAACCCTCTCAGATACCAAGCCCTTAGAAAAACAGCGTCAATCGCCTCTCATTTACCGTCTCTTAACTTTTCGTTAATCAGACCAGCAACTTACTGGATTACCTACGCTCCTAAATCCCTGATCAGTGCCCTTTGATCGCAGAGGGCGTCACGATCGTGCAGTCCCGGATTACGCAGGTATAAGGCTCAATGCCTTGCCAAGGTAAAAGGATAGGATTACCATATGTGTTCCTTGCTTAGAGGAACATTCCCATAGAAGATTAAGTAAGGAAATCAAAGTAAGTATGGAAACCGTGCTGTTCCCTAAAGTACAGCGAGTTAAGAGAGTTCTGAAAAGATATGAAAGTTGGCGATCGCGTTCGTGTTAAAGAGTCAGTTTTGGTTTACCATCACCCTGGCAACCGCAATGAAGCCTTCGATATTAAAGGCTTCGAGGGTGAGGTTACAGGTTTGGTTAACGAGTACCATGGACAGCCTATTAGCGCTAATTTCCCCATCCTGGTGAAATTTGACAACAGATTTAAGGCACACCTACGGGAAAATGAGCTAGAGCTAGTCTAGAACTGCAAGACTTAATAAAGCATAAAAAGCTATAAAGTCTGATATCAGGCTCTCCTTCCTCGATAAAACCATTGCAGGGGGTTCCATTCGCCCTGCATTTGTGCTAGCTCTTGGCGGTGCTGGTCTGCAACTTGGGCATACCACTGACAACACTCTGCATGGTCCTGTCGCAGCTTGGCTTCCTCGTAGAAAGCATAAGTAACTGGATAGACCTCAAAGTAAGCATTGATTGCGACTGGGGGAATAGGGATGAGGTAGGAAAAACTGTCAGACATGAGGAATATCTCTATCCGGCTTTCTTACCAGGTTAGCGGATCACTGCTAAATCATGGAGGATTCTTAGCTGACTAAGATCCCATCAACAACCCACCAAAATCAACGCTTGGAAAATCGCCAGTCAGAGAATCATCAGATTCTCTTACCGTCTTCATAGCAGTGGCTTAACGTAGCGTTGGTAGTTTAATACCACCACTGAATTATATGAAGGACAGCAACTTTGATAAGGGGCAATATCGAGATAGGGTTAAATTCCTCTTCCCCAAAGGGAGGAGCTTTTCGCCAGTTCATTGACAGTTTTAGTCCGATCTATCAGTTTTGGTCTCGCACTTTTTTCAGGCGTTTAGTAATGATCACTCTGGCAGCAGTTATCGTAGTAATTTCTGCTCATGCTGTCATCGCCAGAACCCCATCAACTCCTGTGGGGCGTCCTAAAGTCATTCTCATTTCGCTTGATGGAGCAACGCCCAGACTTGTCGAAGAATTCTTGAGCAAGGGAATCTTGCCAGCAAATCGAGGGCTAGGGCTGCTGAAAAGTCGTGGCGCCTCCGCGCTACAGAACATTACCTGTAATCCGTCTTTGACCGCAGCTTGCCACATCTCGATTGGCTCTGGAGCAACCGTTGCCCGGACTGATGTAGCTGCAAATAGTTTTCATCTAGTGGCTAGCCCATTTACGTCAAATATTAGCGGTTTTGCCGCGCCAATCGGAGGCTACACCATCGGGGCAAATGGTGCCACTGAAAGTGGCAACCCAAAGGCTGAGCCAGTTTGGGTAAATCTCAAACAGCGTGGTAAAAAAGTTGTTGCCGCCACTTTTCCTGGAGCCGATGGTATAGATGTCCGCTTGCCAGGTGTGACAAATGGCCCCCTTTTGCAATCAGCTAAAATTCGTACCGTCGATTACACAGTTCCTTTTGGTGCATTTGCTGGACTTTCGGCTAATGGATTTAGTCTGACTGCTGCTGATTTCAGCCCAGCACCCAGTCAAACCATAACTCAACTCAGTGCAACGGGAAAACCTTTCTACAGCCCAGTCCTCCAGAAAACCAGCCCGCTGCAACAGTTTACCGTAGGTGGCGTCAACTACACGATCCAGGTAGCGGCTTTTGATACCACAAACGATGGCATCATTAATTACGATACACTCGTGTTCTTTGACGCAGCTCTGGGAATTCAACCCACTTCCTCTAGTCTGCCCTCAACTGGCTCAGCATTTGTGAGCGCAAGAGACGGCAAGTCACAACTATTTTATCTGGAGGGCAGCTCTAATAAGGCAGGAACCGCTTTCTATGTCAGTTTCCTGGCTCCTGACCTATCAACAGTCAGAATTGCACGCTATTCGGCAAATGCCATTCCTCGGAATGCCGCAGTCTTGTCGGATGTGGATGATATCAACAACAGTGTTGGTTTTTGGGCACCCCAGCCAGATTTTCGCATTCCTGAGCGGCTCAGCCCTGGATTTGATCGGTTTCCTGATCTAGAACTAGAAGCCATTTACGAAGATCAGGTTCGCAGCTTTACCGATTATCAAACTCGCGTTGTTTTGCGTGCAATTGATCGAAATCGCGATGCTGACTTGATCATGACCTATATTGAGCAACCCGATGGCTCTGAGCACCAGTTTTTGACAACTGATTCGCGTCAGGCAAGCGATTTTAGAAATCCGAACTCGATTGGCAACAACCGCGATAAAGCAAAGATTGCCCGCTATCGCACCTATGTGCAAACTGCCTATCGGCTAGCTAACCAGTCGGTTCAACGCATTATTGAGGCTGTTGGCACAACCCGGAACGGAACTCCCAAAAGCAACATTATTGTAGTGTCTGATCATGGCTTTGCCCCCTTCCACACGGCGGTCAGTTTCAATGCGTTTCTTACCAGTCGCGGGTTTGATCTCACCAAAGTTAGGGCTGTCACTTCTGGACCCGCTGTCAACATTTACATTAATCTGCTAGGACGAGAACCTAATGGTACCGTCGGTTCTGCGGAATATATTGCTTTGAAACAGCAATTAGTGGCTGAACTGAAAGGGCTAGTGGAAGTTAATCCTAACTACAGCCGTGGCAGCAAGCAAATTTTTGAGAAAATTTACTCTCGTCCTATTCCAGGCAGGGGCGATAATTCTCTGTTGGGTTTAGGGACTAATTCAGTGATCGCCCAGGATTCTGGAGATGTATTTGCGACTCTAGCAGAAGGCTACAACTTTGATGGCGTGCAAACTCCCATAGTTCCTCGGTTGGGGGATAGTGCAGCAACAGCATCTATTCTGTCTGTGCCTAATTTCTACGGTGCTCACGGCTACAATCCCGATAGCCCAAATATGAGTGCCATTTTCTATGCGGCTGGACCCAATATTGGTCGTAAGCGGCTGAGAGTTGTGCGTAATATCGATATTGCTCCCACCATCAGCAAGATCCTAGGGGTTGAACCTGATCGAACAGTTCAGGGAGTTGCCTTGAACCTGAATTAAACCAAGTGGAAATAAGACGTTAACGTTGAGGAACTTTTGCAGGATCTATAGCAATCCCAAAGGATTTGTGAGAGGGGGTCGAGGGGCAGTGCCTCTCTTTGGAGCCTGCGTCCCCAAACCCCTTTTTGGCCTTCTTATACAAGATTTTATATATTCTCTCAAAAGTTCCTGAACAGGATGAACGATAACCCTTGACATTCATGTGACATGCCCTCCGTTGCCAGATATAGTTGAACTACAGTTTTCTGAGAGAAGGTTGCTCCTGAAAGTCAGCATGTCTATGACGAACCCAGTTTTTCCGGTTGTTTGGTATGAGGATCATGTCCGGCTGATTGATCAAAACCATTTGCCCACTAGTTTTGAAGTCGTGGAAATTAGCCGTAGCGATGACATGGCCGTTGCCATCAAAACGATGATTGTGCGGGGTGCACCTGCGATCGGTGTGGCAGCAGCCTATGGCATGTATTTAGGTGCGCGAGAGATTGAGACGAGCGATCGCGATCAATTCCTCATTCGGCTAGAAGCAGTAGCTAAGCAATTACGGGCTACCCGCCCCACCGCAGTCAATTTATTTTGGGCGATCGAGCGCATGTTAAAAGCGGCTCGGCAAACCGTCGGCCCAGTTGAGTACTTAAAAAAAATTTTACTGGAAACTGCTCAAACGATTAATGCTGATGATATTAAAACTTGCCAGGCAATCGGCGATCATGGGCTAAGTGTCATGCCTCAAGAACCGGCTCAACTCCGGTTACTCACCCACTGCAATGCTGGAGCATTAGCAACCGCTGGCTATGGCACTGCGTTAGGGGTAGTGCGATCGGCCTGGCGAGAAGGGCGCTTAGAGCGACTGTATGCTGACGAAACCCGTCCTCGGTTGCAAGGTGCCAGACTCACAGCCTGGGAGTGCGTTCAGGAAGGAATTCCCGTCACTTTGATTAGCGATAGTATGTCTGCTCATTGCATGAAGCAAGGGATGATCGATGCGGTAGTTGTAGGGGCCGATCGGATTGCCGCCAATGGCGATGCGGCCAATAAAATTGGCACCTATGCCTTGGCATTAATCTCCAAAGCACACCAAGTTCCTTTCTATGTCGCCGCACCCCTGTCTACGATTGACTTTGATTTGCAGGATGGCAGTCTCATCCCGATCGAAGAGCGAGATCCAATTGAGGTTTATCAAATCGGCAATACTCGGATTTGCCCTGTAGGGATAGACTTTTACAATCCTTCGTTTGATGTGACACCCGCAGAACTGATCACAGGGATTATCACAGAACATGGTGTCGTCAAACCCAGCGACCTGCTCAAGTTTCGCGAAAAGCAAGTCTGCTGATCTGCGATCGGGTGCATCTAGCCTATCTTTTGCAATAGGCTAGATGCAATAGCTTGCCAGAAGAGGTTGGAGTGATTTAACTCAGCTTGATGCCTTGAATTGAGTAATCCAGCAGCCGAACGGGATGCAGGACGGGAACAGATTTGCCCTGGAGTTGCAAGTGCCTGAGAATTTGTAGTGAACAGCCCGGATTGGAAGAGGCAATCAGGGTTGCTCCTGTATTGAGCAAATTCTCCACTTTTGTTGCCCTAGCTCACTCGCAACTTCCGGTTGCAGCATGTTGTAGACGCCAGCACTGCCACAGCACAATGCTGCATCGATCGGTTCTCGCACCGAGACACCTGGGATTTGGCGCAAAAGCTGACGGGGTTGAAGACTAATTTTTTGTCCATGCAGCAAATGGCAGGCATCTTGATAAACCAGAGTAAGAGGCTGATCTTGCAGAGGATGTAAGGGAGTTGTTAACCCGATCGCTCCCAAAAATTCCTGAATATCTTTGACCTTAGCCTTAAATTTCTGAGCCTTATCGCAATACTGCGGATCATCCTGGAGGATATGGTCATATTCCTTCAGCGTATGCCCACAGCCTGCCGCATTAATGATAATGGCATCTACGTGAGTCTCTTCAAAGGCATCAATCATTTGCCGCGCCAAGGCTTGAGCCTGCTCTGTTTGTCCTTGATGTTGAGGAAGGGCAGCACAACAACCCTGAGACTTGGGAATCACGACCTCGCAGCCGTTGGCACTGAGAACTCTGGCTG